>CAXTXZ010000207.1:0-4125 GCA_964248015.1 uncultured Rhodopila sp.
CCCCGCACCGCCGCCAGCCTGCGGTCCACCTCGTCGCGCACCCGGTACCAGCTTCCGACCGCCGGCAGGAACCAGGGCTTTCCGTCATACAGCCGGTGCGTCGGGAAATCCTCGGCATCGAACGCGCTCGGCTGGTTCGCGACGCCCGCGATCTTGCGGGCCGTTTGCCAGCCCAGGTACGTCATCATCGCCACGCCGCTGCCGTTGCAGCCCAGCAGGTAGTGCATCCCGTCCTGCCGCCCCATGTGAGGCAGCGCGTCCAGGGTGAACGCCACGTTCCCCGTCCAGGCATGCGTCACCTTGAAGCCGCGCAACTGCGGGAACCGGTCGGTCATGTAACGATATAGGATCGGCGCGCTTTGCTGAGGCGTCACCGGCGTGAACCGCGCCCGTCCGCCGAAGACCATCCGCTTGCCGTCCGGCGACATCCGGTAATAGCACAGCACCCGCCGCGTGTCGGCCAGCGTCCGCCCTTTCGGGATCAGCGACGCGGCCAGGTCGGGCGGCAGTTCCTCGGTGGCGATGATATGGCTCGCCAGCGGCACGACGCGCCGTTTCAGTTCCGGCGTGATGTCGCCGGTGTAGCCGTTGGTGGCGATCACCACCTCGTCCGCGAGCACCGTGCCGCGCGCCGTCCGCACCTCCCATCCGCCGTTCTTTTCGCTGATCTTCTCCACCGCCGCCTTCGCGCAAACCGGCACATCCCGAGCCTGGCAGGCGTCCAGCAACCCCTTGTAGTACAGCGCCGGATGCAGGCTGGCCGACCGCTCCACCACCATGCCGCCGTAGTAGTAATCGCTCGCGATCTCCTCCCGCTGGCGCTCGCGCGGGACCATCGAGGCCTCGGACCGCGCGGCCTCGTTCAGCAGCGCCACCTTTTTCGCCTGAGCCGCGTAATGCGCCGGGGTCCAGGCGCCGACGAACCGTCCGGTCTTTTGCCAGAAGCACTGGATGCCTTCCTCGGCGATCAGGCGCTCGATCAGGCCGAACGCGTCCGACCCGTCCGCCAGCACCGCCCGCGCCCGCGCCGACTCCGGATCGAGCGTCTTGCCGGAGAAGCCCTTGCCGATGTTCACCCCGCCGCTGACGCCGCCGCCGTTGCGCGTGCTGGCGCCGAACCCCAGCTCCGCCGCTTCCAGCACGACGCAGTCGATGCCGAGCTTCGCCAGCTCCAGCGCTGTTGACAGGCCGCCATAGCCGCCGCCGACGATGGCCACCCGCGCCCGCGCCGGCAGCGCCACGGGATCGGCGGCCGAGGGATGGTATGCCTCCCACCAGTAAGGCATCGCCTTGAAGCTTGAATGAAACATGGTTCCCACCCTAACCGAAACGTGCGGCCGCATACGGCGCGGGATCGAGCCCCGGCGCCTGGCCGGTGATCAGCCGAGACACCAGCCGCCCGCTCGGCGGGCCGCCGGTCATGCCGAAATGGCCGTGCCCAAACGCCAGGTGCAAGCCGGGATGCCGCGCCACGTCGCCCAGCACCGGCAGGCTGTCGGGCGTGGAGGGCCGGAAGCCCATCCAGTGCCGTGCCTTGTCCCCCCGCAGCGCCGGGAACATCCGCTTGGCATGTCCCACCAGGGCCTTCGCCCGCGCCTCGTTCGGCGGAGCCTCCAGCCCGGCGATCTCCACCGTGCCGGCGACGCGCAGCCCGTCCTCCATCGGCGTGACGCCGAACGCCCGCGTCTTGTTGCTGATCGGCAGCGCCGGCATGACCTCGGGATCGAACAGCATGGCGTGGTAGCCGCGCTCGGTTTCCAGCGCGACCTTGATGCCCAGCGGATCGAGCAACTGCCGCGCCCAGGCCCCGGTCGCGACCACGACATTGTCGGCGTCACGGTTCGCCGTGTTGGTCATCACCATCCATCCGCCGCCGTCGCGCGGGATCAGCTTCATGGCCCGTTCGTGGATCAGTTCGCCGCCTTCGCCCCGGAACAACTCGGCCAGCATGCCCACGCTGCGGGCCGGGCTGACGGTGAAGCCGTTGCCGGGCGCCAGCAGGCCGCGCGTCACCTCCCGCGCGATGCCGGGGAACATTTGCCGCAGGTCGTCGGCTGTCAGGATGTCCGCGCGAATGCCGTGCCGGTCGCGCACCGCCTGTTCCACCGCGGCGTTGGCGGTGTCCGCGTCGCCCTCCCACACCTGCACCTGGCCGGTGGGGCGGATCAGCTCGCGGTAGAGCGACGCGCCCAGCAGTTCCTGCCAGCATGCCAGCGAATCCCGGTGCAGCGCCCGCATGGCGTCGGAGATCGCCATCACCCGGACCAGCCGTCCCGCCTGGACCCAGCGCATCAGCCAGGGCAGCGCCCGAGGGAAATACCCTGGCTTGACCGACAGCGGCCCCAGCGGGTCGGTCAGCCAGCCCGGCACCTTGCGCAGCATCCCCGGCAGCGCGATCGGAACCGCCGTGTCGGGGCTGAGCAGGCCCGCGTTGCCGAACGACGCGCCTCCCGCCGGCGGCAGCGGGTCGATCACCGCGACCTTGACCCCGGCGCGTCGCAGGTAAAGCGCCGTCGATAACCCGGCCACGCCCGCGCCCACGACGATTGCCCCATGCCGCGCCAACATCATCGCCCCCTATCGCCGCGCGTTCATCGTGGCCGCGCGGCGCCCGCGCAGCAAGCCGTCCAGCAGCAGCACGACCGCCGTGACGCCGATCAGGAAGGCGCTGACGGCGGCGATGGTCGGCTCGATCTCCAGATGCAGGCTGTTCCAGATACGCACCGGCAGCGTCTGGGCGCGCACGCCGGTCAGGAACAGGGAGATGATCAACTCGTCGAACGACGCCAGGAAGGCGAACAGGGCGGCGGACACCAGCCCCGGCGCGGCCAGCGGAGCCACCACCTTGACGAACATCCGCGTCCGGCTCGCGCCCAGGCTGAGCGCCGCGCGTTCCAGGTTCGCGTCCACCCCTTGCAGCGCCGACAGCAGGATCAGCAGCACCACGGGCAAGGCGATGACGGCGTGGCAGACGCCGACCCACAGCAGGTTGCCCACCAGATGCAGCCGGGCGGACAGGAAATACATGGCGATGGAGGTGATCACCGTCGGCACGATGATCGGCAGCAGCAGCAACGACAGCAGCAGTTTCTTGCCGGGAAAATCGCCTCGCACGAAGGCGTACGCCGCGAAAAACCCGACCACGGTCGCCAGCACGCAGGCGACGGCCGCGATGGCCAAGCTGGCCCACAGGGACGCCCGCCATTGCGCGTCGCCCAGGAAGCGAGCGAACCAGCGCAAGGAAAACGACGTCGGCGGAAACTGGAGGTAACCCGCGCCGCTGAACGCCAGCACCACCACGATGACAATCGGCGCCATCAGCAACAGGCAGGCCAGCACGACATAGCAGGGCAGGGCGCGTTGCACGGTTCAGGCCCCCATCAGCCGGCGCACGTCGGTGACGCGGTAGTAAGCCGCGTACAGCGCCAGCGTCACCGCCAGCAGCAACAGCGACATCACGGCGGCGCCCTGCCAGTCGAGGGTGATCTCCACCGACCGCTCGATCAGCATGGCGATCATCACGTCGGACGGGCCGCCCATCAGCGCCGGGGTGACGAAAAAGCCGATGGACAGGATGAACACGATCAGCGCGCCCGAGATCACGCCATGCAGGCTGAGCGGCAAGTAGATGCGCCAGAAGATCATTGGCCCGCTGGCGCCCATGCCTCGGGCGGCGCGCAGCAGGTTGCCGTCGATCGACCTCATGGCGGCATACAGCGTCAGCACCATGTAGGGCAGCAGCACATAGGCCATGCCGATGACGATGCCCATCTGGTTGTACAGCAGCCGCAGCGGCGCGTCGATCAGGCCCAGCCCCTGCAACGCCTGGTTGACCAGCCCGGTGCGCCCCAGCAGCACCATCCAGGAATAGGTGCGGACGATGACGCTGGTGAAGTACGGCACGACGACGCAGAACACGACCAGGGTGAAACGCAGGCCGCGCCGGTTGGCCAGGTAGTAGGCGATCGGATACCCCATCAGCAGCACGCTGGCCGTCACCAGCAGGGAAATCCAGTTGGTCGTCACGATCGCCTGCAACACCGCGCGGGACGTCACGACGGAAACCACCTGCGGCCAGAGCGGCAACGCATCGGGATCGACGAACAGCGCCTGCGCGAAGAACCA
>CAXTXZ010000207.1:4225-6706 GCA_964248015.1 uncultured Rhodopila sp.
GGCCCGGCGGGCGCATGCAGCATGATGCCGTCCCGTGTCCGCAGCGTGGCCATCCCATCCGCCACCCGCTCGACCGTTCCCTCGATCAGGTTGGCCTCGCCCAGGAAGCGCCCGATGAACGCGTTGACAGGCCGTTCGTAAACCTCCGCCGGCGACCCGACCTGCTCGATGCGCCCGTGGTTCATGATGGCGATGCGGTCCGACAGGTTCATCGCCTCCTCCTGGTCGTGCGTGACGTAGACCACGGTCATGCCGAGCCGCTGCTGGATCTCCTTGATCTCGGTTTGCATTTCGTAGCGCAGGTTCTTGTCGAGCGCGCCCAGAGGCTCGTCCATCAGCACGATGGAGGGCTGGTAGACGATGGCCCGGGCGATCGCCACCCGCTGCTGCTGGCCGCCCGATAGCTGCCGGGGGAAACGCGTCGCGAACCGGTCCGGCCGCACCAGTTCCAGCGCCGCCGTGACCCGTTCCCGCAGCTCGGCCTTGGCCATGCGGCGGGCGCGCAACGGGAAGGCCACGTTGTCGAAAACGTTCAGATGCGGAAAGATCGCGTAGTTCTGGAACACCATCCCGAGGCCCCGCCGTTGCGGCGGCATCCCCGTGAAATCCGCTCCGTCCACCCGGATCGCGCCGCCATCCGGCGTCACGAAGCCCGCGATCATCATCAGCGTGGTCGTCTTGCCGGAGCCGGACGGCCCGAGCAGCGAGAAGAACTCGCCCGGACGGATGGACGCCGAAACCCGGTCGACAACCCGCTCCTCGCCGTACGTCTTGACCAAGCCGTCGAGTTCCAGCGCACCCTTGCCTGTCGTTGGCAAGGGCGCGGCGGTCACTGCAGCACCCACTTGTTCCAGGCAGCGCTGACCTTGCCGCGGTTCGCCGCCCACCAGTCGATGTCGTTGCGGAACCCCTTGGACACCGTCCATGGCAGGTTGGTTTCCGTGTCCAGCAACCGCGGCGCGGTCCGCGGGTAGGCCTTCTTGTTCACCGGCACGGCGTTGTAGGCCGCCAGCCAGCGCGCCTGCACCTCGGGGCTGAGGGTGTAGTCGATGAACCTGACGCCCTCGGCCATTTTGGTTGTGCCCTTGGTCAACCCGTAGGCCTGCGCCAGGACCTGGTTCTGGCTCCATTGCACGGCGACGGGCGCGCCGCCATCGGCGGCGACCTGGGCGCGGGTGTTCCAGATCACCGCCAGCGCGGCCTCCTTGTCCGCCAGCATCTGCGCCGACAGCGCGCCGGTGTCCCAGAACTTCGCCACGGCGGGCTTCACGCGGGCCAGGGACTTGAACGCCCGGTCGATGTCGATCGGGTACAGCTTGTCCATCGGCGCCCCATCCGCCAGCAACGCGATTTCCAGGTTGGGCGCGCCCGAGGCCATGTCCGCCAAGGTGCGGGCGCCCGGGAACGCCTTGATGTCCCAGAATTCGGCCCAGCTTTTCGGCTCCTTGCCCACGGCATAGGCGGTGGTGTTGAAGCCCATCACGAAGGCGTAGACAAAGGAACCGACCTGAAAGGCGCGGCGCACGCCGGGCTCGATGTCGTCCGGATTGGCGTACTTGAAATCCTTGTAGGGCAGCGGCTCCAGCGCCCCGGCCTGTTCAAGCTGCAACAGCACGTCGTCGCCTGAGTCGATGACGTCGATCTCGACCTGGCCCGCCTTGAACATCGCCAGCAGCTTGGCGGCGGTGGAGGGCACCGGCACGATCTCGATGCCTGTCGCCGAGCGGAATGGATCATAGACGGCGCGCTTCTTGACCTCGTCATAGGCGCCGCCGGGCGTGCGCACCACCAGTTGCTGGGCCGCCGCGGCGCGCCGGGTCCAGATCACCGGAGCGGCCAGCGCCATGGCGGACGCCGCAAGCACATGACGTCGTGTCGGCGGCCGGCGGACGAGCATGTCTCGCGTCTCCTTCAGCGTGGCGGAAGCATGATGCCTCCAGCATGATTGGGGCCTGCAATTATCATGCCGGCTTCTTGACTATCAGCCACCGATTCAGGCCCCCTCGCCGACCGGAACAACGGATGCTATAACAGGGGGAATGACTGTTTGGAAATCGGTCAAGTCTCCGTAGCTCAGCAGGATAGAGCACAGGATTCCTAATCCTGGGGCCGTGGGTTCGAATCCCGCCGGGGACGCCACCAGCGCATCAAGCATCGCCGCGAACCATGCTGCCGACACCCGCGCGTGCATTTTCCTTGCCTTTATCAAATTTTCGTGGTAACGTTCTTGTGTATTTAAGGCGCGATTTTAGGATCAGGGCAATGTCAGTGGGATCGTATGTGGACGAGAATGCGGAAGCGACTCATTCCTATGTTCGCGCCGCGCCAGGACGGGTGTTCGCCCGGCTGGTGCGTTGGGCCGGCGATGGAACCCTGGTTCGGGGCATGTTCGTCGAGTTCACGCCCGCGCAAGCGCTGCGGATGTCCCGACAACTGGAGGAGTGCGCGAAGCTCGCCATCGCCACTGACGAGGCGCCGAAC
>CAXTXZ010000208.1:0-6705 GCA_964248015.1 uncultured Rhodopila sp.
ATCGAGGACAGCACGCCGCCCGCTGGCGCGTTGACCTCGACCGTCACCTTGTCGGTTTCAAGCTCGACCAGGGGTTCGTCGGCGGTGACGGCTTCGCCTTGTTGCTTGATCCAGCGGGCAACCGTCGCGGTTGTGACGCTTTCGCCCAGCGTGGGCACTAAAATTTCGGTCGCCACTGCGATATGTCTCCAAAGCGCGGATGTGTCTGCGTCAGGGCGTCTAGCCGATACCCAGCACCGTGGCCACCAGCCGCGCCTGCTGCGCCATATGGGTCTTGGCCAGGCCCGTCGCCGGGCTGGCGGCGGCGTCGCGCCCGACGTAGGCCGGCCGGCGGACCTTCATGTCCAGTCCCATGAGCACCCTCTCGATCCGCCGATCAACGAACGACCAAGCGCCCATGTTCTCCGGCTCTTCCTGGCACCAGACGACATCGGCGTTCAGGTAGGGCGCCAGGATGCGGCTCAGTGTCCTTTCGGGGAACGGGTACGTCTGCTCCAGGCGGATGATGGCGACGTCCTTGATCTCCTTGGAGCGGCGCTCCTGCAACAGATCATAGTAGACCTTGCCGGAGCAGATCACCACGCGGCGCACCTGCTCCGCCGGGGCGATTTCGTCGATCTCGGGGATGACGAACTGGAAGCGGCTGCCTTCGGCCATGTCGGCGAGGGGAGAGACCGCCAGCTTGTGGCGCAGCAGCGACTTGGGCTCGAACACGATGAGCGGCTTGCGGAAGTTGCGGTGCAATTGGCGGCGCAAGGCGTGGAAGTAGTTCGCCGGGGTCGTCAGGTTGCAAACGTACATGTTGCGTTCGGCGCAAAGCTGAAGGTAGCGCTCGATCCGCGCCGAGGAGTGCTCGGGACCCTGGCCCTCGTAGCCATGCGGCAGCAACAGCACCAGGCCGGACATGCGCAGCCACTTGGTTTCGCCGCTGGCCAGGAACTGGTCGATGATCACCTGCGCGCCGTTGGCGAAATCGCCGAACTGCGCCTCCCACAGAACCAGGCTGCGCGGGTCGGCCAGCGAGTAGCCGTATTCGAAGCCGAGCACGCCCGCCTCGGACAGCAGCGAGTTGTAGATCTCGATCTTCGCCTGATCAGGGGCGATATTGTTCAGGGGCGTGTATTCGTTCTGGTTCAACTGGTCGATCAGCACGGCATGGCGCTGGCTGAACGTGCCGCGCTGGGTGTCCTCGCCGGACAGGCGGATGCGGCTGCCCTCCAGCAGCAGGCCGCCGAACGCCAGGGCCTCGCCCGTGGCCCAGTCAATGCCCTCGCCGCTGTCGATCGCCTGCTGCTTGGCCTCAAGCTGCCGGGTGATCTTCGGGTTGAGGTTGAAGCCTTCCGGCACATGCGCGAGCGCCGCGCCGATCCGCTTCAAGGTGGCCTCGGGCACGTTTGTCGGCTGTTCCATCAGCTCGACTTCCTGTTGATCGACCGGGATGAAGCCGGACCAATGGCCCTCCAGCCAGTCGGCCTTGTTCGGCCTGTAGGACTTGGCGGCGCTGTTGGCGTCCTCCAGCGTCTTGGTGAATTCGTCGAGCATGGCCCGTGAGTCTTCGGCGGAAACCGTGCTCTCGGCCGCCAGCTTCTCGGCGTACAGCGTGCGGGTGGTCTTGGTGCGGTTGATCGCCTTGTACATCAGCGGCTGGGTGAACGCCGGCTCGTCTGTTTCATTGTGGCCATGGCGCCGGTAGCAGACGATGTCGAGCACGATGTCGCTGGCGAACTTCATGCGATACTCGGCGGCCATGCGGGCACAGAAGATCACCGCTTCCGGATCATCGCCGTTGACGTGCAGGATGGGCGCCTGGATCGACTTGGCGACGTCGGTGCAATACAGGCCCGAGTAGGCGTGCGCCGGCACCGTGGTGAAACCGATCTGGTTGTTGACGATCAGGTGGATCGTCCCGCCGGTGCGGTAGCCGATCAACTGGCTCATGGCCAACGTCTCGTACACCAGGCCCTGGCCGGCGAAGGCCGCGTCGCCGTGCATCAGGATCGCCATGACAGAGCCACGCTTTTGCGTGTCGCCCGCGCTGTCCTGGCGAGCGCGCACCTTGCCAATGACGACAGGGTCCACGGCCTCCAGGTGGGAGGGATTGGGTTGCAGCGACAAATGCACGCTGTGGCCGGCGATATCCACATCCGTTGAAGTGCCAAGGTGGTACTTCACGTCGCCCGAGCCTTGCACATCGTCCGGCTTGAAGCTTGCGCCGCCGAACTCGCTGAACAGCGCGGTCAGAGGCTTCTTGACGATGTTCACCAACGTGTTCAGGCGGCCGCGATGCGGCATGCCGATGGCCACTTCGTTCACGCCTGCGGCGGCGGCGACTTCTATCATCGCATGCAGGGCGGGGATGGTGATCTCGCCGCCTTCAAGGCCGAAGCGCTTGGTGGTGACGTAGCGCTTTTGGCAGAATGCCTCAAAGCCCTCGGCTTCGGTCAGGCGGCGCAGCACGGTGCGCTTTTCCTCCGGGCTGAGATGGCTGTGCCACGGCGCGCCCTCGATCTCTCGCTGTATCCAGGATTTCTGCTCGGGGTCCTGGATGTGCATGAACTCGACGCCGATCGAACCGCAATACGTCGCCCGGAGGATCTGGATGATCTCCCGCAGCGTGGCCGTTTCGCGTCCCAGCACGTTGTCGATGAAGATCGGCTTATCCAGGTCGGCGTCGGTGAAGCCGTAGGTTGCCGGGTCAAGCTCCGCATGCTTGGCCGGAACTTGCAGGCCCAGCGGGTCAAGGCGCGCTTCCAGATGGCCACGCACGCGGTAGGACCGGATCAGCATCAGGGCGCGGAGCGACGTGACCGTCGCGGCACGCACCTGGGCCGGGTCCAGGCCGGCGGCGGCTTGCTTGGCAGGCGCGGCAGGCGCTGCGTCATCGGCGCCAAAGGCAGGGCGTGGCGCCCATGATGCGCCGCTGGCATCTTCCAGCACCGACCGCGCCTCGTCGTTCATGGCCGCGAACAGGTCAGCGAAGCTGGGATCAACCGAGCTTGGGCTGGAAACCCAGCGCGCGTACAGGTCGGCCAGGAACGCCGCGTTGGCGCCATTGAAAGCCGACGCCAGGATGTCGATGCCAGCCATTCGTTACGATTCCTTACTTGTCCCCGCCGGGCTTCTTTAACGAAGCCAAACCCACGCGAAAAGCCCGCGCAAGCGTCGCTGGGTTGCTTTCGCCGCATGTCCGCGACGGCCAGCCAGAGCAAGCCCTGGCCGCAACCCAAAATGCCCCGGCACCTTAATGCAAAGGATAATGCAAACGATGCGCCAGACGATCGCAGGATCGTCGGACGCATCGGGTAGGTAGGGGGCAGTTCCGATTAATGCAACAGGATCGCGATCAGGCCGCGGGATGATCCTCGGTCGGCGAGGCCGGCGGGCGGTTGCGGCGTTCGGCCATGAACTGATCGAACTCGGCCTTGTCCTTGGCGAAGCGCAGGCGCTCCAGGAAAGAGGCGAACTCCTGCTGCTCCTCTTCCAGGCGACGCAGCGTTTCCGACTTGTACTCATCGAAGGCGTGGTTGCCGCTGGAGGACGCGGAACGGTTGCCGCCAAATGCCCAAGCCTTCCAGTCATCGAACGGAGCCGTGCCTTGTCCGTTCCGCGCCTGATACATCGCGCGGCGGTTGCGGCGACCGAAGCATCCCATGCGACCAGTTCCCATCATGTAAAAGAGGATTGCAAGTCCAACCGGCCACCAGAAAATGAAGCCGAGGACGGTGAAGGCGATGGCGACCGGGCGACTCATGCCAGCCGGATGCCAGAAGGGCGGGCCAGCCCATTGCGGGGCATATCCCTGCGGGGCATCCCACGAGGGCTCGGGCTGGTATGGTCGAGGATTGCCCCAAACTCCCCTTGGGCCGGGTCCCTGACCCCCCCAGCCGCGGTTCGGGAAGGCATCTTGGTTTACAGCGCTCGGCATCGAGGGCCTCATGTGAATGTAAGACACATTTACATTGGGGAGCCGAAAGCGGCGCTTCAAGCCGCCGCACCCTTCGCGGATGGATATTTCACGCCATCGACCGGTCGGCCGAGCGTCATCTTGTTCGTTGCTGAGCAGGATAGGAGCTTGGTTGCCTGAACCGACAGTTCACGGCGTCAGAAGCAGGCAGGCGCCAGGCCGTTGTCACCCTGACTTCTTGTCAGAACGATGGCGGTCTAAGCCGCAAATCCCGCGACAAAGCCGGTCAAGCCCACCTGCCGCGTTGTCGCCAGCCTTGCGGCCTGCAACACCGCGCGCACGGCCTCGGTCGCCGCCGCGAGATTGTCGTTGACCACGAGGTGATCAAATTCCGCCCAGTGGCTGATCTCGTTCATGGCCACCTGCATGCGGCGCTCGATCTCGGCCGCGTTGTCGCCGGCGCGCCGCACCAGCCTCGTGCGCAGCGTCGCCATGTCGGGCGGCAGGATGAACACGCTGACCACGTCCGTTCCCAGCTTGTCGCGCAACTGCCGGTGGCCCTGCCAGTCAATGTCGAACACCAAATCCCGGCCAGCAGCCAGGGCTGCCTCCACGGGCGCGCGGGGCGTTCCATAGGCGTGGGCGCCTTGCAGCACGCGCGCCCATTCCAGCAGTGTCCCGTCCCGCAGGGCGTCCTGGAACGCCGCTTCGGTGATGAAGTGGTAGTGCACGCCGTCAACCTCGTTTGGCCGCCTTTGGCGCGTCGTCACGCTGATGGAGCGCTCCAGCGCTGGCTCCCGCGCCAGCAACCCTTCGGTGATGGCGGTTTTCCCGGCCCCAGAGGGCGCCGACAGAACCAGGCAGATGCCTCGCCGCGTGATTGTGCTCATTCGATGTTTTGCACCTGCTCCCGTATCTGCTCGATCACGGCTTTCAGCTTCAGGCCGGTTGCCGTCAACACGATCGAGGCGGACTTGCTGCATAACGTGTTCGCTTCCCGGTTGAACTCCTGGACAAGGAAATCCAGCTTGCGGCCAATATTCGATGCCTCCCGCAGCAGGTCGCGCGCGGCGGCGATGTGGCTGGACAGCCGGTCCAGTTCTTCCCGCACGTCGGAACGGCTGGCGAGCATCGCGACTTCCTGGGCAATCCGTTCTTCCGGCAGGCCGGGCTCGCGCAGCAGGTTTTGCAGGTTGTCCAGCATGCGCGCTCGCTGGACCGCCGGCTGGCCGGCCGCCTGCTCCGCGGCGTCGGCGCACAGGGCGGCGACCTCGGCGAGCTGCCCGTTCAGCATGGCGGCCAGCCGCTCGCCTTCGGCCTGGCGCGCCGTGACCAGATCCGCCAGGGCCATGGCGAAACCGGCCTGCACAGCGTCGGCGGCCACGGATTTCTCTTCCCCTTGATCGGCTGGCGCCTGACGCAGCACGCCGGGCAACGACAGCAGAGCCTCGGCCGAAGGGGGCGGGCTGCCGGGAATGCGCCGGTGCAGCTCGGTGGCGATTCCCAGCACCTGTTCCAGCGCCGCCGGGTCAAGCTCCAACCTGGTTTCCGACAGCCGCTTGATCGTCAGGTTGGCGGTGACGTTGCCGCGCTTCAGCGCCTTGCTGGCCATCATCCGCCACCCGGCCTCCATGTTGTCCCAGCCGTGCGGCAGCCGGAACCGAAGCTCCAGCGCGCGCCCGTTGACGCTGCGCAGTTCCCAGGCCCAGGCGAGGCCGTCGACGTGCCCGTCGGCGCGGGCAAACCCTGTCATCGAGGCGATGGAAGCTGTCATTGCGCCTTCTTACCAGCCGAGCGGCTGGAAGCGAAGCAATGCTTCCGCGACTCGGAACGGGCTGCTAGGCGTGGTCGATGCTCGATTTGGAAATGGAACTGGCCGCCGGAGGGCGGGTCGCTGGCGTTGACGAGGCAGGCCGAGGCCCGCTTGCCGGACCTGTCGTGGCGGCGGCTGTTGTGTTGCCTGCCGCCGTGGCGCCAGGGCTGGCCGCCATGCTGGACGACTCGAAGAAGCTCACGGCGGAGCGGCGCATGGCCGCGTTCCTGGCGTTGCGGGCATCGGCGGCCGAGGTTGGCGTCGGCGCCGCCTCGGTGACGGAAATCCTGCAACTGAACATCCTGCACGCGTCCATGTTGGCGATGCGCCGGGCGGTGGGACGGCTTGCGACGCCGCCTGACCTGGCGCTGGTGGACGGGAACTTTCCCCCCAAGCTGGCGTGCCCGGTGCGCTGCGTGGTGGGCGGCGACGCGCTGTGCCTGTCAATCGCCGCGGCCTCGATCGTCGCCAAGGTGGTTCGCGACCGCGCCATGACCCGGCTGGCCGCCCGGTTTCCAGGTTACGGCTGGCAGGCCAATGCCGGCTATGCGACGGCCTCGCACCGGGAGGCCCTGCGGCGTCTTGGCGTGACGCGGCATCACCGGGATGGCTTCGGCTCTGTCGCGCAGCTTCGGCTCGAACTGACAATTGCCGGTTGACGTGGCGGCCGTGGGGCCGTCACCATGGGATAAAGCTGTGGATAAGGTCGGAAACTGGTCTTGAACGGTTATCTCGAATTGCCGCTGGACCAGATTCTGCGAGGCGATTGCGTGCAGCTGATGCGTATGCTGCCGGCCGCCTCGGTTGATTGCATCTTTGCTGATCCGCCGTATAACCTGCAGTTGCGAGGGGAACTGCGGCGCCCGGATGACAGCCTGGTGGACGGCGTCGATGAGGCGTGGGACCGGTTCACGGATTTCCCGTCATATGATGCCTTCACCCGCGATTGGCTGACGGAATGCCGCCGGCTGCTGCGCAAGGACGGCAC
>CAXTXZ010000209.1:0-6703 GCA_964248015.1 uncultured Rhodopila sp.
CTCATGAGCTTTACCCGCGCCGCCGCCGAGTTGAACGTCACCCAAACCGCGATCAGCCATCAGATCCGCCGACTGGAGGAACAACTCGGCCTCAAGCTGTTTCACCGCCAGAACCGCGCCCTGAGCCTGACGCCGGAGGCGAAGGACTACCTTCCCGCCATCCGCTCCGCTTTCGAGGATATGCGCCACGCCACGGCGAAGCTGCGTCAGACGGATGGAACCGGCCGCCTGACCGTCAGCACGACCGCCTCGCTGGCGACGAAAAGGCTCGTCTCCCGCGTCGCCGCCTTTCAGGACGCTCATCCGGGCATTGAGGTCCGCATCACGACCTCCACCCATCTGGTCGATTTTCAGCGCGAGGACATTGACATCGCCGTCCGCTACGGCCGAGGCAACTGGCCTGGCACGCGGACCCACTGGCTGATGGCCGAGCGGCTGTTTCCGGTGTGCGCGCCGGGCCTGCCGACGGACGCCAACCCGCTGCGCCAGCCGCAAGACCTGGCGCGCCACACGCTGCTGCATACGACAGCGTGGCGCGACGACTGGGGCTTGTGGCTAACCGCGGCTGGCTTGCCATTGTCCATCGCGGCTCGGCGGGGCCTGACCTTTGACCTGGGCTTCATGGCTATCCAGGCCGCTGTCGAGGGCTTGGGCGTCGCCCTTGGCCGCGTGCACTTGGTTGAAGCCGACATCGCCGCCGGTCGCCTGATCGCGCCGTTCGACACGGTGCTGCCGCAGGACACCGGCTATTACGTCGTCACGCCCGAGGCGACAGCCGAAGCGCCAAGGATCGCCCTGTTCCGTGACTGGCTGATCGCGTCAGCCGCCGAACCGGGGCCGTTGCCATGATCAATCGATCGCCGCGTGCACCAGGTTCGCCACCCGGTCCAGCCGAGCCGAGTGCCAGGGATCGGGACTGACGTAGTTGGTAAGGTAGGTGAACGACACCCCGCTGCTGGGATCGGCCCACGAATAGGACGACCCGACGCCGCCATGCCCAAACGTCACCGGCGCGCCGATCGTGCCAAGGCCGCGAATGCGGTCGCTGTCACCCCGCACATGCGGCCCCAGGCCGCGATGCATCGGGATGCCGGTCATCGCGTGGTCCGGGCTTTCCCCGGTATGGCTGCGCGACACGTAGGCGATCAACCGGGGCGAGAACAGCCGCACGTTCCCCAGCCGCCCGCCATGCCCCAGCATCTGGTAGAACGCCGCCATGCCCCGCGCCGTGGCGTACCCGCCGCCGCTTGGCAGGCCAGCGGCGCGGAAGGCGGCGGAGTTGTCGCGCGGCTCCGGGCCATAGGTGTCCGCGCAGCGGGCCTGCTGCGCCTCCGGCACGCCCACGAAGATGTCGTTGCCAAGTCCAAGCGGCTCGATCACCCGCTGGCGGATGACATCGCGGAAATCCTGCCCGGTCACCGCCTCGATCACCATGGCCTGCACCAGATGCGCCGCGCGGCCGTGATATTGCAGCCGTGTGCCAGGGGTCCATTCCAGGGAGAAATCGCACACTTCGGCCGCCATCAGCTTGTGGTCAGTCCAGGTGGCCTGGGTCACGTCGCCGTTGGGGAAGCCGCCCTGGTGGGTCATCACCTGTTGCAGCGTGATGTCGGCCTTGCCCCGTGCGGCGAACGCCGGCAGGAAGTCGGCCACCTTGTCCATGAACGACAGCTTGCCTTCCTCGACCAGCGTCCACACCGCCGACGATGTCAGCACCTTGGTCTGGCTGAACAGCAGGAACAGGGTCTGGTTGGTGGCGGGAACTGTTGTCCCCTCGGTGCGCGCGTTGCCGTAGGTGCGGAACAATCCCAGCTTGCCGTGCCGCGCCAGCCCAATTTGCGCTCCTGCATGGCGGCCTTCATCGATGTGGCCCTTGATCAGCGCGTCCAGGCAGTCAAGCGGCTTGGCAGCGAAACCGAGTTCCGAAAGGCTGGCTTCGGCAAGCGGGTAAGCAGTCGACATCGCGGGTTCCTCCTTTGCTGACGCAGCGCGGACGCGCCACCGGCGACGCGACGTTACGCCCCGGCCTGCCTGCCGCCAATCCGCCCGGTGCCGCCTCTCGATCCGGAATCCCATACCCGCAACGGATGGCCAAGCCTATCTCTTAACCATTCGTAAATAAATGGTGACAAACGCGTCAAAATCGTGTGACACCCTCAGCCCAATCGGATACCACGCAGCTTCAGAAGGAGCTCGCAACTCGTGGAGATATCGAGTTGAACATCTATGCAACCATTACGGGTGATGTCCGAACTTTTCTGGCATCCACCGGGGAAATGGGTCAGCTCGTCTACGCGTTTGATTGGGCCGCAACGCCACTCGGCCCGCTTTCGGAGTGGCCGCAAAGCTTGAAGACAGCGGTCGGCATGGTGCTGCTTTCGCCGGTTCCGACCGTGCTGCTGCTCGGTGACGACGGCATCATGATCTACAATGATGCCTATGCCCGGCTCGCGGGAAACCGGCACCCGAACCTTCTCGGCCGCAAAGTTCGGGAAGGCTGGTCGGAGGTGGCCGCCTTCGCCGACAACGTCATGAACGTCGTCCTCGGCGGCGCCGCCCTTGCGTATCGCGATCACCCGCTGCCGCTGCACAAGGACAACGTTCCACAACCGGCCTGGATGAACCTGTACTTTTCGCCCGTTCTCGACGACAACGGCAAACCCGCCGGTGTCATGGGCATCGTTGTTGAAACCACCAAGCGGATGCTGGCCACCGCCGCGTTGCGGCAGAGCGACCTGCGCAAGGCCCTTCTGCTCAGCCTGGTTCAAGCGCAGCGGGAGACGCATGACGCGACAGCCATGATGCAGGTGGCGGCTGAAAGGCTCGCAAGGCATTTGCAGGCTAACCGGGTCGGCTTTCGCGAACTCACCGGAGACGGCGTCCTGAGCCTCGCGCCTTGCTGGACAGATGGCGCGCTTGAGCCGCCTTCGAGCCTGCCGGCTTGCATGACCGGCCCACGCTACCTGGAAATGGCCCGCATGGGCCACACGTTCAGCGGCACTAGCCTTGATGAAACGCTGGCCGCCATGGGCGACGCCGTCCCCGGCGTGCAGTCCTTCATTGACGCGCCGATCATGCGGAACGGCGCTCTCTGCGCCAGCCTTCATGTCGAGCACGCCACCGCGCGCGCCTGGACCGAGGCCGACATCAGCCTGGTGCGCTCCGTTGCCGACCAGACTTGGGACGCGGTCGAGCGCGCCAGGGCCGAGGCAGCCCTGCGGCACAGCGAAGAGCAGCTACGCCTTGCCACGGACGCCGCCGAGGTCGGCCTTTGGGACTTCAGCCCGGCTACCGGCGTCCTGTTCTGCCCGCCCTCCGTGAAGCGGACGTTCGGCCTCTCCGCCGATGCTCCCGTGACCGTGGCCGATTTCAAGGCGGCCCTCCATCCCGACGAGCGCGAGGCCGTCCTCGCGGCCTTCGCCGCCGCCATCGATCCAGCCCGCCGCGCCCTTTACGATGTCGAGTACCGCGTGCTCGGCAAGGAAGACGGCATCACCCGCTGGGTGGCGGCCAAGGGCCGTGGCGTCTTCGACAGCGATGGCGCCTGCGTGCGCGCCATCGGGACAGCCATTGACATCAGCGCGCGCAAAGCCGTCGAGGCGCAGCTCAACGACCTGAAGGACTCGCTGGAACGGCAGGTCGAGCAACGCACGGCCGACCGCGACCGGATATGGCGACATTCCCGCGACCTGCTCGTGATCTTCGGCGCGGATGGCATCTTCCGTGCCGTCAATCCGGCATGGACCACCGTCCTGGGCCATGCGACCAGTGACGTCGTCGGCCGCGGCTTCCTGGATTTCGTTTGGCCCGAGGACGCCGAGGCGACGCAACGCGCGCTGGACGCGATGGCCACCGGCGACGACTTGCCGGACTTCGAGAACAGGTACCAACGCAACGATGGCGCGTTTCGCTGGATTTCCTGGCACATCTCGGTTGAAGGCGACCTGGTTTTCGCGACGGGCCGCGATGTCACCAAGGCCAAGGAACAGGACGCGGCGCTGAAAGCGGCGGAAGCCGCGCTGCGGCAATCACAGAAGATGGAGGCCGTGGGCCAGCTTACTGGCGGCCTGGCGCATGATTTCAACAATTTGCTGAATGTCATCAGCGGAAGCCTGGAAATCATCCAGATGCGTCTCGAACGGGGGTGGACGGCCAGCCTTGATCGTTACATTGGCACGGCGGTGGGGGCCACGGAACGAGCCGCCGCCCTGACCCACCGGCTGCTCGCCTTCTCGCGGCGGCAACCTCTCGATCCCATGCTTACCGACGTCAACCGGCTCGTTTCCGAATTGGACGACCTGGTCCGCCGCAGCGTTGGCCCCGGCGTGGCAATAAGGATTGTCGGCGCGGACGGCCTCTGGCCGACCCTGGTCGATCCCAACCAACTTGAGAACGCACTGCTCAACCTTTGCATCAACGCCCGCGACGCCATGCCCGACGGCGGCAGGCTGACCATAGAGACAGCGAACAGGGTGCTCGACGAACAAGCCGTCAAAGCGCTCGAAATGCCTGCTGGCCAGTATGTGACCCTCAGCGTGACGGACACCGGGACAGGCATGACGCCAGAGGTTGTCGCCAAGGCTTTTGATCCGTTCTTCACCACCAAGCCGCCCGGCGAAGGCACCGGGCTTGGCCTTTCCATGATCTACGGGTTCGCCCGGCAATCCGGCGGCCAGCTTCGCATCTACACCGAACCGGGCAGCGGCACGACGATGTGCCTCTATCTGCCCCGTCACGATGCGCCTCCCGAGGCCGGTCCCCACGGCGGCGGCCACGCCCGCGCCGGACAGGCGCGGAACGGCGAAACCGTGCTGCTGATCGACGACGAGCCGGCCATTCGCATGCTTGTCTCGGATACCCTGAAGGAAGCCGGCTATGCGGTGCTTGAGGCGCCCGACGGCCAGAGCGGGCTGAACCTGCTGCGGTCTGCCGGCAAAATCGATCTTCTGGTCACCGATGTCGGGCTGCCAGGCGGTTTCGGTGGACGACAGGTGGCGGATGCGGCGCGTTCCCTCCAGCCCGGCCTGAAGGTGATATTCATCACCGGGTACGCCGAGAACGCCGTGATTGACAGCGTCCGCCACGAGGCAGGCATGCGGGTCATCACCAAGCCATTCGCAATTGACGACCTCGTTAGGAAAATCGCCGAGTTGCTCAACGCCTGACGCGATCTCGCGCCGCCCATCGGCATCATTCGCCCCACCCTTGTCTCCCTTTCCCGGATCGGCTCTGATCCGTCGCCGACGGGAGGGGACCATATGGCCGAGCTACGCACAGCGCATCTGCTGACCCTGAAACTTGTGGTGACCGGCATGCAGCCGATCGGTGAGACACCGTCGGGCAACCGTCGCGTCGGCCTCGTCGCCGGGGGCACGTTCGACGGCCCCAGGCTGCGCGGCGTCGTCCTGCCCGGCGGCGCGGATTGGATCATTGGCCGCCCCGATGGCGTGACCACCCTTGATGTCCGCATTGTCCTGCAAACTGACGATGGCGCCGCCATCGGCCTGACCTATCGCGGCCTGCGCCACGGCCCCGCGGCGGTGATGGAGAAAGTCAACAGCGGCCAGTTCGTCGATCCCTCGGAATACTACTTCCGCACCGCGGCTAATTTCGAGACGGCGTCCCCGAAATACGCCTGGCTCAACGGCGTCATCGGCATCGGCACGGGCAGCCGCCCGCCCGAGGGACCGGTCTACGACATCTTCGAGGTGCTCTGAGCCATGGCGAAAATCGGCTTTATCGGCCTTGGCAACATGGGCGGCCCGATGGCGGCCAACCTGGTCAAGGCGGGCCATGCGGTCACCGGCTACGACCTCAGTCCCACGGCCCTGGACGCCCTGGCCAAGGCCGGCGGCGCCGTTGCCCCCAGCACCGCCGACGCGGTCAGAGGCGCGGATGTCGTCATCACCATGCTCCCCGCCGGCGAGCACGTCCGCGAGGTCTTCCTGCACCAGGGCGGCGTCATCGACATCGTCAGGCAGCATCGCCCGCTGCTGATCGACTGCTCCACCATCGACGTCGACAGCGCCCGCGCCGTCACCGCCGAGGCCGAGGCCGCCGGGCTGATGATGCTGGACGCCCCCGTCTCCGGCGGCACGGCGGGCGCGCAAAACGGCACCCTGACCTTCATGGTTGGCGGCACGGAGGACGCCTTCGCCCAAGGCAAGCCCGTGCTGGAAGCAATGGGCAAGAACATCTTCCACGCCGGCGCGGCCGGGGCAGGGCAGGCGGTCAAGATCTGCAACAACATGATGCTGGCCATCAACATGGTCGGCGTCTCGGAGGGCTTCATCCTGGCGCGAAAACTCGGCCTGGGCTGGGACAAGCTGCACCAGGTCTGCTCCACCGCGACGGCCAATTCCTGGGCGTTGTCCACCTACTGCCCCGCGCCCGGCCCGGTCCCCGCCGCGCCGTCAACCCGCGATTACGCCGCCGGTTTCGCCGCCGCGCTGATGGTCAAGGACGTCAAGCTGTCGCAGGCCGCGGCGGACGCCACCGGCGCGCCCACGCCCCTGGCCGCCAAGGCGTTGAGCTTTTACCAGCAGGTTGTTGACCAGGGCGACGGCGGAAAGGATTTCTCCGTCGTGTTCCGCTGGCTCGCCCAGCAACCCCGTTGAACAAGGGAGGCCACCCACGATGACGGCGGCGGCATTCAAGGCGGCCCGCGACTTCCTGCTGGCCCACCGCGACGACTACGAAACCG
>CAXTXZ010000210.1:0-1271 GCA_964248015.1 uncultured Rhodopila sp.
TCGCCGACAGCCACCTGCGCACGCCCCTGACGTCCCGCCTCGTCGAAACGGCCCGCGGTATCCCTACTTGGTTCCTGCTGCGCGAAAGCGCCGATCCGCTTCGCCGGGCGGCGTTCACCGATCTGGGCGCAAGGCTGATCGACGTGCCCGGCGATGCCGGCGGAGTGGACTTGAAGGCCGGATTGCGGGCGCTTGGGACGGCGGGGTTGACCCGGCTGCTGGTCGAGGGCGGCGGCCAGATCGCCGCGGCGCTGCTGCGGGACGACCTGGTGGACCGCGTCGCCTGGTTCCACGCCCCGTCGATCATGGGCGGCGACGGCTGGCCGTCCGTCCAGGCATTCGGCGTCAAGACCCTTGACCTGATGCCCCGCTTCAGCCGCCATTGCGTAACGGCGATCGGCGACGACATACTCAGCGTCTATACAAGGCAGGCACCATGTTCACCGGCATCATAACCGCTTTGGGCCATGTCCGCGCCATCGACCCGATCGGCGCGGGACGCGACATGCGCCTGATGATCGAGACATCAGGCGCATTCCTGGCAGAGCCGCCCGTGGCGCTGGGCGCGTCGATCGCGTGCTCGGGCTGCTGCCTGACGGCGGTGGAATTCGGCGCCGACTGGTTCGCCGTCGATGCCTCGGCCGAAACGCTGGCGCACACCAAGCTGGGCAGTTGGGCGGTCGGCTCGCGGGTCAACCTGGAGCGGTCGCTGCGGATGGGCGACGAACTGGGCGGCCATCTGGTTTCGGGGCATGCCGACGGCGTCGGCCACGCGGTTTCGCGCACGGTGGAAAACGGCTCCCACCGCTGGGTGTTCCGGGTTCCCCCCGAGCTGTCCCGCTTCATCGCGGTCAAGGGCAGCGTCGCGGTGGACGGGGTGTCGTTGACCGTGAACGAAGTCGGGCGCGATACTTTCGGCGTGAACATCATCCCGCACACTGCCTCGGTCACAGGCTTTGGCACATTGCAGCCGGGCGACCCGGTGAACATCGAGATCGACATGCTGGCGCGCTATGTCGCCCGACTTGCGGAGACCGCGTGATGGACCTGAAAGCCAACCTGGTTTCGGCCGACCTGTCAAAATACCTCTCGTCGGCCGAGGAGCTGATCGAGGAGGCCCGCAACGGCCGCATGTTCATGCTGGTCGACGACGAGGACCGGGAGAACGAGGGCGACCTGGTCATACCGGCGCAGTTCGCGACGCCGGACGCGATCAACTTCATGGCGCGCCACGCGCGCGGCCTGATCTGCCTGGCGATGACGCGGCAACG
>CAXTXZ010000210.1:1371-5805 GCA_964248015.1 uncultured Rhodopila sp.
CACACCGAGGCGTCGGTGGACATCGCCCGCAAGGCGGGCCTGAACCCGGCGGCGGTGATCTGCGAGATCATGAACGACGACGGGACCATGGCCAGGCTGCCGGACCTGGTCTCCTTCGCGCAGCACCACAACCTGAAGCTGGGCACGATCGCCGACCTGATCGCGCATCGCCGGCTGACCGAGCGCCTGGTGCGCAAGGTCGAGGAAGGGAACTACCAGCATCCCGCTGGCGGCGACTGGCGCGCCGTGGTCTTCGCCAATACGGTTGAGTACCAGGAGCACCTGGCGCTGATCAAAGGCGACGTCGGCGGCCCGGAGCCGGTGATGGTGCGGATGCACGCGGTCGACCTTCTGGACGACATGACAGGCTCGCCGCACTGGATCGCGATGCACAACGCGATGCACATGATCGGCAAGGCCGGGCGCGGCATCGTCGTGCTGATCCGCGAGCACCGGCCAACCGCGCTGGCGGAACGCGTGCGGATGCTCGCCAAGGGCACGCCCCTGCCGACGCAGGAATTGCGTGACTATGGCATCGGGGCACAGATCCTGCTGGACCTTGGGGTCAAGAACATGGTCCTCCTGACCAACCGGCGGCGCACGGTGATCGGGCTGGACGGCTACGGCCTGAACATCATCGAGCAGCGGCCGATCCCGAACATCGTTGGAGTGGATTACGAAGGATGAGCACGCAGGATGCCCCGCTGCCCCGTGCCCCACGCATCAACGGCTTGCCGCCGCACCTACTGATCGTGCGCGCGCCATACTACCGCGATGTCGTGGACGGGCTGACGGCAGGCGCCATGCGCATCATCAAGGACGGCGGCGCCACGGCCGAGGCGCTGGACGTCGCCGGCGCTTATGAGCTGCCGCAGGTGATCCGCCTGGCGATGCGCGGGTCGCGCAAATTCGACGGCTTCGTGGCGCTGGGCTGCATCGTGCGCGGCGAGACCGACCATTACGACTTCATCTGCAAGGCGACGATGGACGGCTTGATGAACGTGGCGTTGCAGTTCGGCATCTGCATGGGGACCGGGTTGCTGACCTGCGACACGCTGGCCCAGGCCGAGGCGCGCTCGGGCCAGGACGGCCACAACAAAGGGGCCGAGGCGGCCGTCGCGGCCCTGTGCCAGATCATCGCGGCCCACCATTTCGGCGCGATCTGATGCCTCGGCCACCAAAGGCCCGGACCCGCACGGCGTCACGAGTCGCCGCTGTGCAAGCCTTGTTCCAGAGCGAACAAGCCGGCGACAGCCCGGAAACCGTGATCGACCAGTTCATCCGCCACCGGCTGGGCGTGCTGGCCGGCCAGGACGGCTTCGAGGATGGGCGAATCCCGGACGCCGAAGTGCCGCTGTTCCAGCGCGTCGTGCGGGAGGCGGCGCGGCGGCAGGATGTCGTGGACCCTCTGCTGGTCGACGCCCTGCCGCGCGACTGGCCCCTCGCTCGGCTTGATCCCGTGCTGCGGGCGTTGCTGCGGGCGGGCGTGGCCGAGTTGTCGATGACCGACGGCCCGCCGGCCAAGGTGGTGATCAACGAGTATCTGGACATCGCTCGGGGATTTTTCACCGGCCCGGAACCGGGCATGACGAACGCGGTGCTGGATCGGCTGGCGCGGTCGTTGCGAGGGACGGAGTTCTAGGCGGAAGGCCAGCCGGATTTCCCGCTGAATGGCACGTTAATTGCTGATGCAATGGGACAACTTATCCTGGAGCGCCTCAGCGTGGTTGCAGCAATCGCCCGGCCCGGTTTCGCGAGTGATCGCGGGTGAGCCTTGTTACCACCGCGAAGGCTGGTCAGGCGGCGGAAACATTAACCCCTTCCCCGCCTGTTGTGTCGGTTGAGCACGCCGGGGTTGCCTATCCATCGCGCAAAGGC
Source organism: uncultured Rhodopila sp. (assembly GCA_964248015.1). GTDB lineage: Bacteria > Pseudomonadota > Alphaproteobacteria > Acetobacterales > Acetobacteraceae > Rhodopila. The sequence continues at coordinate 3,250 of CAXTXZ010000210.1, forward strand.
ACGTTTCACGCCCTGTCGGACGTGTCGCTGCATGTTGGCCGGGGCGAGTTCGTCTCGCTGATCGGACCGTCGGGCTGCGGCAAGACGACATTGCTGCGGTTGATCGCCGACCTGGCGCGGCCGACTTCCGGGCAACTGCGCGTCAATGGCGGGACGCCGCGCCAGGCACGCACCGACCGGTCCTATGGCTACGTGTTCCAGTCGCCGGCGCTGTATCCTTGGCGCACGGCGCTGGCCAACGTGATGCTGCCGCTTGAGATCATCGGCCTGTCCGCCGCCGAACGCCGCGCGCGCGCCGCGGCGGCACTGGCTGCCGTGGGTTTGGGCGCAGCGGCGGGACGTTATCCCTGGCAGTTGTCCGGCGGCATGCAGCAGCGGGTGTCCATTGCCCGGGCGCTCAGCCTGCGGCCCGAGCTGCTGCTGATGGACGAACCGTTCGGCGCGCTGGACGAGATCACCCGCGACAAGCTGAACCTGCATGTGACCGACCTGTGGCGCGAGCGGAACCTGACCGTCATCTTTGTCACCCACTCGATCCCCGAGGCGGTGTTCCTGTCCACGCGCGTCGTCGCGATGTCAGCCAATCCGGGTCGGATCAGCCGGGTGATCGAGTGCCCGTTTCCGCGCAAGCGCACCTTGGACCTGCGCAACACGGCGGCCTTCCTGGAGGTGTCGCAACAGGTGCGTGACGCGCTGAGCGACGCCTATGCCGATGAGTGACAGGGTGGCTGCCCACACCGGCGACCGGGTCATGCGCTGGCTGCATCGGGTGGCGGCGCCCGCCGCGATCTTGTGCATGCTGCTTGCCGTGTGGTCGGTTGCCGCGACGCTCATTGATCCCACGCCCGAGGACGCGCCGCCCGGCCTGCTGCCGGCGAACTGGTGGAACGACCGGCCGATCCTGCCGTCTCCGCCGCAGGTGGCGTTGGCGACCTGGGATGGACTGTTCGGCTGGCCCGTCACCAGCCCGCGCAGCCTGGTCTACCATGCCGCCGTGACGGTCGAGGCGGCGCTGGCCGGCTTCGCCCTGGCGACGGTTGTCGGCATCATGCTGGCAGCCGCCATCGTGCATTCCAGGCTGCTCGACCGAGGCTTGCTGCCCTGGGTGATCGTGTCGCAGTCGATACCGGTGCTGGCCACAGCGCCAATGGTGGTTGTCGTGCTGGGGCATGCGGGATTTTCCGGGTTGCTGCCGAAAGCGGTGATCTCGGCGTCGCTGGCGTTCTTTCCGGTCACCATTGGCCTGTGCAAGGGGCTGCGCGCGGCCGGTTCGGCGCAGCTTGAGCTGCTGCATACCTACAACGCGTCACGGTCGCAGGCATTCTTCAAGCTGCGCTGGCCGGCGGCGATCCCCTACCTGTTTCCGGCGCTGAAAGTGGCGTTGGCGCTGGCCATCACCGGCGCCATCGTGGGGGAGCTTCCGACCGGCGCGCAGGCCGGGCTTGGCGCGCGCCTGCTGATTGCCTCCTATAACGGGTTGATGCTGCTTATGTGGGCGACGCTGGTCGTCGCGGCCCTGACGGCGGGCCTCGCGGTGGGGGCGCTGGCGCTGATCGAGCGCGCGTTTCCGCGCTTCCGGGCGTCGCAATGAGGCGAGACGTCGGACGGCAGCTTGTTGCGGGAGGGCTTGCGCTGCTGGCCGGCGCCGCCGCGCTGGCGCTGGTCGGCACGGCGGCGATGCTGGCGCTTCTGCTTACGCTGGTATGTGCGGTTGCCGGATTTCATGCCCTGAGCGGTTTGGCGGAGGGCGACGGGTGGGCGGCGGATGCGCTGACGCCGGCTTTGTTCGCGGTCATGGTGCTGGCGCTGTGGGAACTGCTGACGCGTGGTTTCGACGTGCCGATGATCCTGCTTCCCTCCCCTGGCGCGATCGCGGCGGCGTTCTGGCAGGCGTTGCCGGAACTGCTGCTGGATGTGCAGTACACCGTGCTTTACGCCGCCATTCCGGGCTTCCTCCTTGGCACTGGGCTTGGGTTGGCGGTGGCGATTGCGGTGGACCGTTCGCCGTTCCTGCAACGCGGGCTGCTGCCGCTGTCCAGCTTCGCCAGCGTCATCCCAATCGTCGGCGTGGCGCCGATCATGATCATGTGGTTTGGCCTGGGCTGGCAGTCGAAGGCCGCGGTGGTTGTGCTGATCACCTTCTTCCCGGCGTTCGTGAACATGCTGGCGGGGTTGCAGCAGGCCTCGGGCATCGAGCGTGACCTGATGGCGTCCTATGCCGCCACCTACTGGCAGACGATGCGCAAGCTGAGGCTGCCCACGGCGCTGCCGTACCTGTTCGAGGCGTTCAAGGTCAACGCGTCCCTGGCGCTGATCGGCGCCATCGTGGCGGAGTTTTTCGGCACGCCGGTGCATGGGATCGGCTTTCGCATATCGGCGGAGATTGGCCACCTGGCGCTTGACCGGGTCTGGGCCGCCATCGTGGTCGCGGCTTTGGTCGGATCGCTGAGCTATGCGCTGCTGGCGCTCGCCGAACGGGGCGCGACGTTTTGGCATCCCTCGCAATTGTCCGGCCGGGCAAGGGTTCATCGATAAAGGAGACAGTGTGTGCGTCAT
>CAXTXZ010000210.1:5815-6694 GCA_964248015.1 uncultured Rhodopila sp.
GGAGAAAGGCGTGCGTCACAGGACCAGGTTGTTGGGCTTGGGGATTGCCGCGGCGGTCGCCGTCGCCATGGGCGTGTCATCGCCTGGCGCGCGGGCGCTGGAGCCGACGTCGATCCAGTTGAAATGGGTGTACCAAGCACAGTTCGCCGGCTACATCGTTGCCCAGCAGAAAGGGTATTACAAGGCGCACGGGCTTGACGTGACGATCAAGCCGGGCGGCCCGGATCTCGCGCCGCCTCAGGTCATCGCTGGCGGAGGCGTGGATTTCGCCGTGGACTGGCTGCCGAGCGCGCTGGCCGCGAGGGAGAAAGGGGTGCCGATGGTGAACATCGCGCAGTTCTTCACGCGGGCGGGCGGGCTGATCACGTGCTGGAAGGTGGCGGGCAAGACGACGCCGGAGGACTATTTCAAGGGCAAGACCGTCGGCGTGGCGTTCGGCGGCAACGAGTTCCCGTTCCTAGCGTTCGCGTCGCACCTGAAGCTGAGCACGACCGGCGCCAACCCGGATGTCAAGATCATCAAGCTGGGCTTCAACGTCGATCCGCTGCTGCAGCATCAGGCTGACTGCATCGCCACGCAGATCTACAACGAGTACTACCAAATCCTGGATCACGGGATCAAGCCGGACCAGCTTGTCACCTTCGCCTACGCCGACTACCAGGTCGATACGCTGGAGGACGGGCTTTACGCGCTGGCGCCGAAGCTGGCGGACCCGAAGTTTTCGGCCAAGGCGGCCGAGTTCCTCGCGGCCTCGATCGAGGGTTGGAAATACGCCGTCGCGCACCCGGATGAAGCGGCCAGGATCATTGTCGACAACGATCCGGCCGGCGTCGCCGTCTACGCGATCCAGTTGCGCCAGATGAAGGAGATCGCCAAGCT
>CAXTXZ010000211.1:0-1213 GCA_964248015.1 uncultured Rhodopila sp.
GGTGGATGCGCGGCTTTGCGGCGGTGGGACCGGCGGGCATCGGTGTGACCTTTTTGTCTATTGCGGTTGAAGCAAGCTGCGTGCCGGCGTGAAGATGGTTTTCGATGCAGTTAAATAACAATAACAGCATCCTGCTGGACAATGGCTTGCTTGAGGGCAGCCATGGCGGCCAGGCGGCGGACTGCATTCCTGCCGCGCTGTCAGACGCGAAGATCGCGGCGCAGCAACCGGTTGTCAGGCGATTGAACAAATCACCGGAATGACACACACGAAACGAACAGTCGTCCGTCAAGCATCGACCTTCATTCCTGTTTTTCCATTTACCGCCCTGCCGCTTGGCATTCAGCCGCTTTCGTGGCGGCGCGCTTCTCCGCCTGGCGCTTGCCGGACCGCATCATTGTCAGGACGACCCGCATTTCGCCTGAGACGCGCGCGTGCCCCGTCGCTATACGGCGTATGTTCCGCTCTATGGTGGCCAGCTTGCGGTCGTCCCCCTTGCGCTTCATCAGCCGAGCCAGGCTGGCCTGCGTTTCACCGATCTCGACCAACATCGCGCGGAACCAGGCCGCGCTTTCAGGCGTGCCCCTAGGAGCCGGTTCGTGGGTTTCCTCAGCAACTTCCTGCATCACTTCGCTTGCGGGCTCGCTCGCCTGTGTCGCTTCGTTTTCGTCGTCCATCTTGCCCATCCCGGTTGAGGTGCATATCTTGCCAGGCAGGCGGCCCGCTTTCGCGGACCACCCCCCAGCTCGGGCTTAGATGTGGAAGGTCAGAGTGAAGCTGATCTTCCACTTCCCGAACTGGATTTCGATCGTGAAGGAAACCTTCATCTTCGATCTCCAGTTCCCGGCAGGCACCATTACCCGCCGGTGCGTGTTTGATAGGATATTATGACCTACTTATACAGGTCCAAGCCGTCCTAACCTGTTTAGGCACCTTAGAGTTTATCCCAGTATGGATGATCCACTGCTCTTCCTATGTCTGGATCATGCTGAGGAAGACTGGATGGAAGATGACACGTTGTGGATGTAGGTGCCGATAGTCCCTCGGGCGCTGTGCTGAAGAGTGATAGGTTATGTCCTCCTGGAACAGGCATCCCATTCGGCCTGGATTTGAAGGACAAGCCGACGCACGTTACCCAGGTCAAGCCCGGGCATACCTACAGGTGTCCGTCCTGCAAATGGCCTTTGTCCGCCGTGCTGAACATCACTGGAAG
>CAXTXZ010000211.1:1223-6679 GCA_964248015.1 uncultured Rhodopila sp.
GGTGCTGAATGCTCCGACGCCTATGATAAATCTCTTCATACGGCAGCCGAGCAGGTCATCAAGGAAAGCAGCGAGATATTGCTGCCGGCAGTGGTTGCTTGGCACGGCCGCCAGAGCAGGAACATCACCGAAAAACCCGGAAAATTCCAGTACGATGACGCCCGTCTTAAAGTCCAAATGGATGGCATCAACCCGGATGTTGTCTTGCGTGAGGCACCCGTCGCAGGAAGGTCTGCAAGTGCCACGCGGGAGTTATTGGTGGAAATCTTTGTCACCCATCGTACAGAGCAGCGAAAAGTTGAGCTGCTCAGGGAACGGAGATTGCCAACAATCCAGATCGATCTTTCCAAGACACCTCGGTTCGTGACGACGGATGAATTCAAGCAATCCGTTCTCTACAACGCCAAGCGTGAATGGCTGTTCAACAATGCCAAACACGATGCAGAGGCAGTGCTGCGGGAGGCGGCGGAAGAGCTGCTTGGCGGGATAGGGGCAAGCCTGAATGCCGCCTATGCGGTCGAATTCGTTCCTATTTACAACAAATGGAAACAGGACATCGAGGACGCGAGGATCGAGGACCTGGTGGGCACCCATGTTCCTGGAGACCGCTGTTTCACGGTTACGCCCGAGGTTTGGCAGAGCGCGATCCTTTCCCGGTTCCTGAAGTCACCGGATCGCAGCCGCTTCGTCGCCAAGGCCACGCTTGCTTGGCTGAACCGCGAGAAGCTGCTGAAACCGGCGTTCCGGAGGCTTCTGGGTGAGACCGACCGCGACTTGCTCGCGCACGTGCGCGCGGTTGTCCCAAAGTTCCGCCATCCGCTAAGGGTCATCGAGGATTACGCGGGGCAGATGGTCCTGCATGGTCTCTTCCCCCGTTTGCATTCCACGGGCAGCTCATCGCACTCGGAGCCAACTAGGCTTGCGGAGGAGCGGGCACGTCGCATCCAGGAGATGTATTACTGGCGCCTCCGTGTGGCCGAGGTCAAAGAAGTCTTCAAGGCGATCCAGGCGGAGGCTAAGAACGGACTTCTTATGGACTGGGAGTCTCGGCTGGATACCTTCCAGGTCAGCTTGAGCGGCACGCCGAGGGCAAGGATTATTGGACGCGAGGTTGAGTTCAGAGAACTTATGAACCATTTGGAGGCCCTGCGGCAGATGTTAGAGCCGAATGCCGAGGTACCGGCCGCTGGGCTTCTGGGTCTGCCACTCGAACCGGAGCGGGATGCTAGGGAGGCGGAACGCTTGGGGCTTGAAGCTGCCGAACGCGCCCAGGCAGCAGCGGAGATCGAGCGGAGGCGCCAAGCAGCCGAACGGGCATGGCTCGATCGGGAAGCTGAACGACGTGCGCGCGACGAAGCCGACACGTTGCAGACAGCGGCTGGAGGGGAAGCCGCAGCTGCCCTGAGGCCACATCATCAAGTTGGGCGGAAGCGTACGCTGAGACAACGCGTCTCCCGAATGCGCGATTACCTTTCCAAGGTCATTCGGTCCCTTAAGCCGTGGGATTAGCGGATTCATTTTCGTTCGCTGAAACAAAAAGCCAGCCAACTATCTTGCTATGCTTCACTTCGCTTGCACCATCATCAATTGGCGTCACGCCTCTACCGAGATAAGGCTCTTAGCCGCTGGGACACTATACCAAGCGCAACAAACTGAATTCCTGACGCTGCGTTCTAAAGGTAACTTATAAAGATAAAGCAAATTTCGAAGGAGAGTTAGATATGGCTGCAACCCCGACGCCGTTTACTTTGACTGTAACTGAGCAAGCGTTGGCCGACCTGCGCGCCCGCCTGTCGCTGACGCGGTTCCCTGATCAGGCGCCGGATGGCCCGTGGGCTTATGGCACCGACCTGGACTACATGCGCGCGCTTGTCCCTTACTGGCAGACGCAGTTCGACTGGCGGGCCCAGGAAGCCGCGCTGAACGCGTTTCCCCAGTTCAAGGCGCGGATGCCGGATGTCGATCTGCATTACCTGCATGTGCCGGGGCAGGGGCCTTCGCCGATGCCGCTTCTGCTGATGCATGGCTGGCCAGGATCGGTGTTTGAATTCCTTGACATCATTCCTCGTTTGACAGACCCGGCTCGGTTCGGCGGTGATCCGGCCGATGCGTTCACCGTGGTCGCGCCCTCCTTGCCGGGTTATGGGCTGTCCTTCGCGCCGGGCCAGAAGCGCTTCAACATTGAGCAGATCGCGGATTGCTTCGCGGACCTGATGACGAACGTGCTGGGCTACCAGCGTTACGGGGCGCAGGGCGGCGATTATGGCGCGTTCACCGCGTCCCGGCTGGGGCACTCGCATGCCGATCAGGTTACGGGCATTCATATCAATCTTCTAACGATCCAGCGTGACTTGCCGGTGCCGTCCCAGCCCACGGCGGAGGAACGGGTTTACTTCGCTGAACTGGCTGAGTGGCTGAAGGAAGAAACCGGCTACCAGATGATCCAGGGCACCAAGCCGCAAACCTTGGCCTATGGGCTGACGGACTCGCCCGCAGGGCTAGCCGCCTGGATCGCCGAGAAATTCCGCACCTGGACGGATTGCGGCGGCGACCCGGAGACGGCGGTCTCGCGCGACCGCTTGCTGGCGAATATCTCGCTGTACTGGTTCACGGGGGCGATCGGGTCGTCGTTCTGGCCGTATTATGCCCGGATGCATGGGCAATGGCCCATCCCGAGCGGCGGCACCGTCGGCGTGCCAATGGGGTATTGCGCGTTTCCCAAGGAAATCATCCGCCCGCCACGCTCGGTCGCGGAGCGGATGTACACGAACATCCAGCGGTGGACCGTCATGCCGCAGGGCGGTCACTTCGCCGCCATGGAACAGCCGGAAGCGCTTGCGGCCGAGGTGCGTGCGTTCTTTCGAGGGTTGAGGGGGTGATCGCGGGCAATGCTCGCGGCCGCCCGGACAGTGATGCGCGGCAGGGCATGTCACGGCGCCCTGCCGCAACCTTGCCTCAGAACTTGGAGACGCGGGTTTCCTTGGCGGTGATGAACTCCAGCAGGGCGGGCTTGCCGGCCTTGGTCTGCTCGATGCCGCGCTGGATGGCGGCTTTTACCTCGCCAGGCTCCGTGACGCGTTCGCCGTAGCCGCCGAAGGCGCGGGCCATGGCGGCGTAGTCGCCGGAGATGTCGGTGGAGCGGTATTTCTCCGTCGAGACCGGCATGACTTTCAGCTCGATCGCCATGGAGAAGTTGTTCAGCAGGATCGACAGGATGGGGATGCGCTCGCGGACGCAGGTTTCGAAGTCCATGCCGGTGAAGCCGATCGCGGCGTCGCCCCAGACGTTGATGCACAGCTTGTCGGGCTTGGCCAGCTTCGCGCCCATCGCGAGGCCGAGGCCCATGCCAAGCTGGGTGGTCTTGCCCCAGCCGATGTAGGACAGCGGCTCGGTCGAGATCCAGAACGGCGAAAGCTGGTCGCGCGGGCTGCCGGCATCGTGGGTGATGATGGTGTTCTTGCCGTCCACCGTGTTCATCAGCTCCCAGATGACGCGGTAGGGGCTGAGGGGAGCCTCGTTCGAGTTCAGCATGGGACGCCACCGCGCCATCCATTCCTCGCGGACGGCGGTGATTTCGGCGACGACGGGGCTGGGGTCGCGGTTCGACTTGATGGTCTGGCGCAGTTCGCCGAGGAGCGCCGTAAGGGTCAGCTTGGCGTCGCCGACGAGGCCGACGGTGCAGATGATGTCCTTGTTCATGTGGTTCGGGTCGAGGGTGTTGTGGACAACCGTCTTGCCCTTGGGGAACTTGATGCCGAAGTTGGTTTCGGTGAACGAGCAACCGATGCCGATGATGACGTCCGCCTTTTGCACGAACTCATGCACGGGTTTCGGCACGGCGTTGCCGCCGGAGCCGAGCGAGAGGGGGTGGTTTTCGGGGAAGGCGCTCTTGCCGCCCAGGCTGGAGGTCACCGGCGCGCCCAGGAGTTCGGCGAACTCCTTGAGTTCCGCCCAGGCTTCGGCCCAGTGGACGCCGGTGCCGGCGTAGATCACGGGGCGCTTGGCGCCGAGGATCGCCGCCGCCGCCTTGCGCACATCCACCGGGTCCGGCCCGAACTTGTGGATGCCGACGGGGGTGTAGTCGAGTTCGCCGATTTCCTCGTTCCAGAGGTCGGTGGGGATTTCGACGATCGCGGGGCCGCTGCGGCCGTTGCGGATGGCGCTGAAGGCGCGCCGCAGCACGTTGGCGACCTCGCTTGGCAGGGCCAGCGGTTCAGCGAGTTTCGTCACGCCGCGCATTTCGCGGACGGCGTTGTAGTTCGGGTCGATGTGGGCGATGCGGCGGGGGTAGCCTTGCGGGATGACCAGCATGGGCACGGATTCCGAGTACGCCTGCGCCACGCCGCCATAGGCGTTCTCGGTGCCGGGGCCGTGCTGCATGCAGAAAGCGCCGATCCTGCGGCCCGACGTGACGCGGGAGATGGCGTCGGCCATGTGCAGGCCGATGCGCTCCTGCCGGACGATGACGGGCCTGATGTCGGCGGCGGCGGCGAATTCCAGCAGATGGTTGACGGGGTAGCCGCAAAGGATCTCGATCCCCTCGCGCTTCATGATCTCGGCAACAGCCTGTCCGACCTTCATCCGTCCGCACTCCCTGAGAGGTTTGTTGAGGGTTGACGGTAGGACCGCGCCGGGCGGATGGCAAATCTTATCGCGGTCGCGAGGGGCAGGGCGGGCGCTTTCGCGTCCGGCGCTTGGCGGAGGCGCGCCATGGCAAGCGAAGGCCGCCGGTTACGGATTCATGTTCTGCTTCCAAGCGTGATCCGCATCACATCCTGCGGCTGATTTCCAAGGCATTGTCGCAGGGCGTGGCCGGACAGGCCGTCCACGTGGACGAGTTGAATGGAGATCAGCAATGGCGACGTGGCAGACGATAACGCAGACTGGCGGCCCTCGGCGTTGGACCCTCTGGGGCGGCAATATCACCAACCATGAGGCGTTCGCGTTCACGCTGCAAAGCTCAGAACGTGACGTTGGCGCACTTATTTCCAATATCGCGGTGTACGTCAACCAGGATGGCGCCGGCGGCGAGCCCAGCTACAACATCACGTTGAACGCGGTGGATCAGTCCGGCAATCCGGTCAATCAAGGCATTACCGGAAACTTCGAAAGCAACGGCGTGTAGGAGAAGAACAATGAAGATCAATGTTGTCAAAGATGAGAAGGGCAAGGTCGTCGCAACGTTTGAGAACGCGGCCGCGGGCGGTCCCGGTTTAATGCCCGTGCTGCAGCCCGGGTACAAGGTCCAGGAGGTCGAGGTTGCGGAGAATTACAAGACAGACCTCAAGACCGTCTACGCGCGGTAAAGCCGGCGGCAGCCGGCTGCTTGAGTTGTAAAACCCAGACTCAAACTGATAGTCGGGGTTCAATTGTTGGGCAAGGATGACCGGTGGGGCGGCTCGCGGGAGGCGGAAGGCGAAGACCAGACTTCGGAAGGCCGCATTCGGCTGGACCAA
>CAXTXZ010000212.1:0-6658 GCA_964248015.1 uncultured Rhodopila sp.
GCGACTGCACGTATCGGCCATTACCCTTGTATGATCGGATGGGCCGGCTGGAAAGCGTGCCCAACGCGCTGGAACAGGCCAAACAGGCGGCATACGTGATTTGCGGCAAGCCCGCGCCGGCGCCTGAGGTGCCATGGTTCTGGTCGGATCAGTATGACCTGCGCCTGCAAATTGCCGGCATGCCGTTCGGCGTGTCGGAAATCGCCGTGCGCGGCGACGTGGCATCCGGGAAGTTCGCGCTGTTCCACCTGACGGAGGATGGCGTGGCGCAGTCGGTCGAAGCGGTCAATGCCCCCACCGAGTTCATGGGGGGGCGCCGCCTTATTGCTCGCCGGAAACGTCTCACTCGCGCGCGGGTCGAAGATATGGCAATCACGATGCAAGAACTCGTGGCATGATGATTTGCGGCAGCAAGGGAAAAGGCTGATGGCCAAGATAACCTATATTGAACATGACGGCGTTGCGCACACGATTGACGTCGCAGCGGGCAAATCCGTCATGCAGGGCGCGGTGGACCATAACGTTCCCGGCATTGATGCTGATTGCGGCGGGGAGTGCGCCTGCGCGACCTGCCATGTGTATGTGGACGCCGCCTGGCTGCCAACGGTTGGCCTGCCGGCGCCGGGGTCGCAGGAAGCGAGCATGCTCAGCTTCGCCGCGGTCACCCAGCCGGATTCGCGGCTGTCGTGCCAGATCCAGGTGACCGATGCGTTGGATGGGTTGATCGTGCGGATGCCGGAAGGGCAGCACTGAACAAGCCATGGCTTTATCAAAAAGGAGATAAACAATGAACGCACCTGTGGATTTTGTTCTTGGCCAGGACGCTGACACGATTCCGCTAGCCGAGATAGATGTCAGCAATCCTAAGTTGTATCAAGATGATATTTACTACCGTTATTTCGCGCGTCTGCGACGGGAAGACCCCGTGCATTACCGCAAGGACGGGATGTATGGGTCCTTCTGGTCGGTGACCAAGTTCAAGGACATCATGACGGTCGAGACGCACCCCGAGATTTATTCCTCGGAGGCCAAGTTGGGCGGCATCTCCATCACCGACCGGCCGATGGAGTTCCGCCGGTCAAGCTTCATCTCGATGGACCCACCGCGTCACGACGACCAGCGCAAGGTGGTCAGCCCGATCGTCGCACCGGCCAACCTCAACAACATGTCGGGGATCATCCGGGAGCGTGTCCGCAAGGTGCTGGATGGCCTGCCGCGTGGCGAGGCGTTTGACTGGGTGGAGCGGGTTTCCGTTGAATTGACCACGCTGATGCTGGCCACTCTGTTTGATTTCCCGGTCGAGGAGCGGTCCAGGCTGACGTTCTGGTCGGACGTCGCCACGGCCGACGTCAATGCCGGCGGGATTGTCGATTCAGAGGGCAAGCGCCTGGAAATACTCACGGAAGCCGTTCGCGTGTTCACTGGCCTGTGGCATGAGCGTGCCGCTCGGCCGGGCGGCTTTGACCTGATTTCCATGCTGGCGCATGGGGAGGCGACGAAGAACCTGGTGAACGATCCGGCGGAGTTCCTCGGCAACCTGACGCTGCTGATCGTTGGCGGCAACGACACCACGCGCAACTCCATGAGCGGCGGGCTTTGGGCGTTGTGCAAGCATCCGGCGGAATACCAAAAGCTGCGCGACAATCCGGGGCTGATACCCAGCATGGTGCCGGAGATCATCCGCTGGCAGTCGCCGATCGTGCACATGCGGCGCACGGCGCTGGCGGACACGGAGCTTGGCGGCAAGCAGATCCGCGCCGGGGACAAAGTCGTGATGTGGTATGTCTCGGGCAACCGGGACGAGGAATCGATTGACCGGCCGGACGACTTCATCATCGACCGGGTTCGGCCGCGCCATCATTTGTCGTTCGGCTTCGGGGTGCACCGGTGCGTCGGCAACCGTCTCGCGGAGATGCAACTGATCATACTGTGGGAAGAAATCATGAAACGTTTTCCCCGCATTGAACTCGTCGAGGAACCCCGGCGTATCTATTCAAACTTCATCCATGGGATCACTGACATGAAGGTCCGCATTCCCGCATGATCGATGCGCTGCCAGGCGACGTGCTTCCGACAGGCGTCAGCGCCCGCTTTGTCCCGGATGTGAATGGCCTGCGCATGCATGTGTTGGAAGCCGGGGAGTCCGGACGTCCGGTTGTGCTGCTGCTGCATGGATTCCCCGAGCTGGCCTATTCCTGGCGCAAGGTCATGCCAACGCTGGCCGAGGCGGGTTATCATGTGATCGCGCCGGACCAGCGCGGCTACGGCCGCACCACGGGCTGGGATGCGGATTATGACGGTGATCTTGGCAGCTTCCGGTTGATGAACCTGGCGCGCGACATGGTGGGCCTTGTCGCGGCACTGGGATGTGAAACGGTGGTTGGCGTTGTCGGCCACGACTTCGGCGCATCGGTCGCCGCGTGGTGCGCGCTGCTCCGGCCGGACATTTTCCGAAGCGTGACACTGATGAGCGCGCCTTTTGCCGGCCCGCCTTCCTTGAAAGGAACTGGCTCGCAATCGGACATCCACCGGGCGTTGGCGGCGCTCGACAGGCCACGCAAGCATTACCAATGGTATTACGCGACGCGCGAGGCCAACGCGGACATGACTCTGTGCCAACAGGGCGTGCATGATTTCTTGCGCGCCTACTACCATCACAAAAGCGCGGATTGGCCGGGGAACAAGCCGGAGCGACTTGCCGGCTGGACGGCGAGCGAACTGGCGCGCATGCCAACCTACTACATCATGGACCTGGCTTGCACCATGCCTGAGACCGTTGCGGTGGAGATGCCGAGCGCGGCGTCGATTGCGGCGAATCGTTGGCTGCCGGATGATGAGCTGCGGGTTTACAGCCGTGAATACGCCCGGGTTGGGTTCCAGGGAGGGCTGCAGTGGTATCGTTGCCGGACGCAGGGTGTCGGCGCCGCTGAGCTGGAGGTTTTCCATGGTCGGCGGATGGAAGTCCCTGCAATGTTCATCTCAGGCAAATGTGATTGGGGAATTCACCAAAGTCCCGGCGCATTTGAGCGTATGCAGACTGCTGTATGGACCGGCGTAGTGCGTTGTCATCTGTTGGACAATGCCGGCCACTGGGTGCAGCAGGAACAAGCCGGCCCGGTGGGCGCGCTTTTGCTGGAATTCCTGGCTTGCTGAAGAGGCGCTTGAAAGGATGAAACAGAACAGGGCGTGGATTAATTCCGGGATTGGAGGCTCTGTTTTACTTTCGGCCGCATGACACGACGGTAAGTCTGAAGGGGTTAATCCTTGGCGTATGGATGGTATCGAGCCATTTTTCGGGTTGCATGCGATACAGATGGCGCCACTCCGCTTCTTTCAGCCTTAGTTTTGCCATATTTGAGACGCTTGCGATGTATGCCGTTTGCTGGCAGGAGAGCATTCCGTAACGTTTCATGTGATTGCAGTACACGCAGAGTTTGGTTTCGTTCCCCGTTCAAGCCACACTACCTTGTCCCCATCGGATGCGCTTTGGGTATGAGTAGACCCGGCATTCGGTCTTACATGAGGCTCCGTTAAATATTCACTGCTTAACTGAAAGAATTATTCAGTCCCTGGCGCGCGACCTCATCTGGATTCGAAGTTCATAGCGAAATTGCAACAGATGGCCCGCTTTCCCACAAACATAGGAACAGACTGATGCCAGGCATGGCTGAACCCGATATAGCCATCGACATCATCTCCTCGGCCACCGGACTGTCTGAGGTCCATGATCACGCGAGCCGGCCTTTCAATCGGCGTCCTGGCCTGGCCATGCGCACGCTAGGGCTTATCGGGCTTGACGCCGCTGTCACCTTTTGCGCCGCCGCGTTTTGCTACTGCCTGTCCGGTTCGCAGCATGACCTTGCCAGGCCCCAGGTTGTTGTTCCGCTGATGTTGCTGGCACTCTGCACGGCAATGAGCTTTCTTGAACGAGGGCGTTACTCCCCTTCTGAAGTCGTCAGCTCGCAACTCAATGTGCGGAAGCTGGCGCTGGCCTGGGTGCAGGCGGTGGCGACGGGCACGTTGGCGACAGCCTGCCTGGCGGCGCTTGGCGCCTCCGGGCATTTGCCGACGATGCTGAGCCGGATGGCGGAGACATTGCAGGGAGGCTGGCTGCCGCTGTTTGTTTTCACGGGCTTCGGCGCGCTGATCATTGCGCGGGCTACGCGCATCCGCGTGCTCAGCGCGCCGATGCCGTTGAACCGCACGCTGATCATTGGCGACCTTGAGTCGATCCATGATCTTGTGCTGCGCCTGCGCACGGGTGGCAACCGCACGTTCGACATCATAGGGGTCGTGGAGCATGCCCGGAACCAGTCGGCCGCCCTGAGGCAGACTGATTTGCTGGGCCTTCCACTGTTTGACGGCATCGACGCCCTGGAGCGGATGATACGCCAGGACGGCGTTGACACGGTTCTTGTGGCGCTTCCCTGGTCAGCCGGCGACGCGGTGCGTTCCATCATCCACCGCATCTCGTTGGCGCCGGTCGATATCTATGTTTACCCCGAAATGCGCGCGCTGAGCATACCGCTGCGCCGGGTGAGCAAAACATTCGAGTGGCCGTTGATGATGGTCTGCAACCGGCCCATCGATGGCTGGCGGGCCACCATCAAACGCGCCGAGGATCTTGTTTTGTCGGCGATCGTGCTGGCGTTCATCTCCCCTTTGCTGCTGGTGATCGCCGCCGCCGTCAAGCTGACGTCCAAAGGTCCTGTGTTCTTTCGCCAGCGCCGATTGGGCTATAACAACCGGGTGATTGAAGTCTTGAAGTTCCGGTCGATGTACACCCATTTGTCTGATGCGAATGCAGCCGTGCAGTCTAGCCGCGGCGACAAGCGGGTTACCCGTATCGGTGCCTGGCTGCGCAAGACGAGCCTGGATGAATTGCCGCAACTTATCAATGTCTTGAAAGGCGAGATGTCCCTGGTGGGTCCTCGCCCGCATGCGCTTGCGACCACGGCCGGCGGTTTGGCGCTAGAGGAGGCAGTGCCGGTTTACGCGGCCCGCCACCGAGTCAAGCCGGGCATAACGGGTTGGGCGCAGGTCAATGGTCATCGCGGCGCATTGGATAGCGTGGACAAAATCGTGCATCGCGTCAACTTCGATCTCTATTACATCGAGAATTGGTCGCTGGGTCTCGACATCAAGATATTGTGCCAGACAATCAAGCTGGTTTTCGCCGATGACAATGCGTTTTGATTTCGCCTTCCGCGCGAAGCCCCTTACCTTGCCGTCCTGAACGAAGGCACGGTTATTTCGATCTAACCCGGGATTTAGACTTGGAGAAGCTTACATGAACAGGCTGTCGACCCCCGAGCTGATGATCCTGCGCAAGCCGACGGCGATGACAGGCGGGACATCGGGCACGCCTGCTGGCGCATCCGAGGAGACAGCGGTTACACCTGTCAGGATCGGCATTGGCGCGATTTCGCGGCATCATTCATCTTTTGTGCAGTTGTATTACGCGATCGAGGCGCGGCGCACGAGCGCAATGCCTTTGGTGGTGCAGTTCACCTCGCCGACGCCGAGCACGGGCGCGACCACCATTGCCTCGGGGTACGCGCGCGTGGCGGCAGACGATTGTGCGCAACCTGTGCTGTTTGTCGATTGCACCGGCACGAACACGAAGCCGCGACGGCCTCGCGGACCGGAGGTTCAAACCCCGACTTTGTTTGACGCGCTGCGTCGCGGCCTGCCCTTGTCGGAGGCGATGGCGCCTGCTCGCGAGGGCAAGAACTTGCTGTGGGCGCGGCTCGGGCCTGGCGAACGGCCCCTGCTGGCGCTGGGAGGCGATCGCTTGCAGTCAATGCTGGACATGTTGCGCGCCAATCATCCCGTTATCGTTCTTGATACGCCGCCGACCAATGTGCCGGAATCGGCCGCGATATCCCGGTATTGCGACGGCTCTGTCCTGGTCATCGAGGCGGGGCGCACCCGGCAGTGGGAGATCGAGGCGGCGAAGGCGTTGCTGGAACGTTTGGGTGGCCAGACTGTTGGCGCGGTGCTGAACCGGGAACGTCCCTTGCTGCCGCGTTGGATGGGTGGCCGCTGACATGGATGATGTCATGGGAGCATCGGGCCTTTGGGGAGGCCAGAAGCTATGGCCTGCCCAACGCAAGGCGCCGGTGGTGGTGCTGCTGGCCGGCATCGAGCATTCGGAAATCGTCGATGCCGCGTTGGCCGACCCGGCGCTCAGCGAGACTTTGATAACGCGGTTCGAGCCGGCTTGCAGGGCGCCTTGCGACGCCTTGTTGTGGCGGCTGGAGACAGGATGTGGCGACAGCCTCGATCGCGTCGGCATGCTGAGCCGGTACTGGCATCGCCGGCCATACGCGGTCACCCTGCGTTTGGCGCAGTACCAGCCAGGCTCGGTCACGCCGCATGTGCTGGATGAGGGCACGATTGGAACCCGAGGATCGCGGGACGCTTTCATGGCGGCGGTTGACCGTCTGGCGATGCGTTTCATACGTGATGCCGCTCTTGGCCGGTCGCGCGGGTTGTCAGGCACGATGCCGGCCGTCGCGCCGCACGGACCGCCAGGCTGGTTGGCGCATGCGCGCGCGAGATGGCGCGACCGCCTTTTGACGGAGTGGTGGAGCCTGGGCACGGCGGAAACGCCAATGGCGGACTTGCTGGGTGGCGGAACCCTCGGCTCGATCAC
>CAXTXZ010000213.1:0-6651 GCA_964248015.1 uncultured Rhodopila sp.
AATAGGGCTTGCGGCGGACGGCCTCGGTCAGCACGCCGCCCTCGCCGTAGCCGACATAGCCGGGCGGGCTGCCCATCAGCAGGCTGACCTTATGTTCCTCCTTGAACTCGCTCATGTTGATGACGGTCAGGTTCTGCTCGCCGCCGTAAAGCTGGTCGGCCAGGGCAAGCGCCGTCTCGGTCTTGCCGACGCCCGAGGTGCCGACCATCAGGAACACGCCGATCGGCTTGCGCGGGTCCGTCAGCCGAGCCCGGCTTGTGCGGATCGATTGGGCCACGGCCTCAAGCGCGTGCGGCTGGCCCACCACGCGCTGTTCGAGGCTGTCCCGCAGCGTCAGCACCGAGCGGATTTCCGCCTGCCGCATGCGCCCGGCGGGAATGCCGGTCCAGTCTTGCACGATCTCGGCCACCGCCTGCCCGTCCACCACGGGGAAGATCAGCGGGTGCTCGCCCTGCGCGGCTTTCAACGCCGCTGTCGCCGCGTCGAACTGGCGCCGCAGATCGTCCCGCTCCCCCCGGTCGCCCGGCGCTTCGATCGCGGCGCGGATGTCGCGCAAGGCGGCGACAAGGCGGCGCTCCGCATCCCATTGTTCTTGCAGGCGTCGCTGTTGCGCCGAGGCTTCGTCGTGTTCCGCCCGCAGGGCCGTCCTGCGGCTGGCATGGTCGGCGCCGGAAGCCGCTTCGCGTTCAAGGACCCTTTGCTCCGTTTCCGCCAGGGCCATGCGGCGGGCGCAGTCCTCAAGCGGGGCGGGAATGGCGCCCTGGCTCATGGCGACGCGGGCGCAGGCGGTGTCGAGCAGGCTGACGGCCTTGTCGGGCAGTTGCCGCGACGGGATGTACCGGGCGGACAGGCGCACCGCCTCGGTCAGCGCCTCGTCCAGCATCCGGACGCCGTGATGCGCCTCCAGCGTCGGCAAAAGGCCGCGCAGCATCGCGACCGCGACCGTTTCGGACGGTTCCTCGATCTTCACCACCTGGAAGCGGCGCGCCAGGGCCGCGTCTTTCTCGAAATGCTTCTTGTATTCCGCCCAGGTCGTCGCCGCGACCGTGCGAAGCTCGCCCCTGGCCAGGGCGGGCTTGAGCAAGTTGGCCGCGTCGCCCTGGCCAGCCTGGCCGCCCGCGCCGATCAGGGTGTGGGCCTCGTCGATGAACAGGATGACCGGGGCCGGGCTTGCCTTGACTTCCTCGATGACCGTCTTGAGCCGGTTCTCGAACTCGCCCTTGACGCCGGCGCCGGCTTGCAGCAGGCCAAGGTCAAGGGTGCGCAGCACGACGTTGGCCAAGGCGGGCGGCACGTCGCCCGACGCGATGCGCAGGGCCAGGCCCTCGACGACGGCGGTCTTTCCCACGCCGGCCTCGCCGGTCAGGATCGGATTGTTCTGCCGGCGCCTGGTCAGGATGTCGATGACCTGGCGGATCTCCAGGTCGCGGCCAAGCACCGGATCGATCTGCCTGTCCCGCGCGCGGGCCGTCAGGTCCACGGTGTACTGTTCCAGGGCCGGGCCATGGCCGGGGCGCGGCGCGTTCGCGGCGTCCCGCGGCGGCGCGACGGCGCCTTCGCCGCTGCGTCCGGTCGCCGCCTCGAAATCCCGTTTCAGGAAATCGGGGGCGATGCGCTGCAACAGCGGCGACGCCTCGTTCGCCTTGCGCGCCAGCGCCTCGTCATCGAGCAGCGCCCACAGGACATGCCCGGACCTGACGCGTCCCTGTCCCTGCTGGATCGAGGCCAGCAACCAGGCCTGTTTCAGCAAGTTCACCAGGTCGGGCGAAAGGCCGGGGGTGCGGCCATTGCCGGTTTTCAGGCGGTCTAGCGCGCGCGTCAGGTCAACGGCGAAGCGGCCCCGGTCAATTTCCCAATGCTGTAGTATTGCGATAACATCGCTGTCATCACGCTCGATCAGTTTTGCAAGTAAATGCTCAACCTCCACATTATAGTGCGTCCGGGACAACGCCAGCGCGATAGACGACTCAAGTGCCCAGCGGCAGGTTTCATTAAGGCGGCCAAAAAGCGCCTTTAGATCTATGACCACCTGGTCTCCCCTCCACCCGTGGGCAATCTAAAGGTGACGAACTTGTCTTGTAAAGGACCGGCGGATAGACTTAACTTGGCCAGCATGGATTTCCGCAGTAACCAGTGCGGCATTGCGACTGGCTTGTCCCGATCCGATGGGCGCGTGGCAGGATTTTTGCCAAGGTTCGACTTGGGCTGAACTATAACGCTGGCGGGAAGCTTCCAAGTCTTGCTCAATATTGCCGATCTGCTTGCGCCCTTCCCCGGCAACCTGCCGCAAGGCATCGACCCCCGGCGCGACACGTCCCCCGCGACCGCCTTCAGGTCAATGCAGGAAGCCCGGCGCCTCGCTCGGCAAGCCGAACGGAAGGGGGAATCCGACGCGCCCGATCACTGGGGAACGGTGGCGACGCATGCTGCCGCCGTCCTCACGACGCAGGGAAAGGACATGGAGGCCGCCGCCGCGCTGACGGAAGCCTCCGCCCGCCTGGAGGATGGGCTGGCGGGGATCGTGGCCGGCGTCAGGGTCGTCACCGGCCTCGTCGAGCGCTTCTGGGGGGCGCTCTACCCCGCGCCGGAACCGGACGAGGACTTGGCTTCCCTGTGCCTGCAACCGCTGACCGGACTCAACCTGATGCGGCCGATCCTGCTGCTGCCTTTGTTCCCGCTGCCGGACGGCACGCCGGCGACGCTGACAACCTTTGCCGACGCCCTGGAACTCGACCGCCTGGAGGATGAGCAAAAGCGCCGGCGCATCGCCGACGGGGCGCTGAGCACGGAAGCGCTGGAAGAAGCGGCGCGCCTCAGCCCCGCCGCGCTGACGCAACTCCTTCACTCTGCGGCCGAGGCGGTCGCGGCGTGGCACGACATGGAACAGGCGCTTGAGGCGAAAGCCGAGGAGCGCAAGCCAGCCACCCATGCCGTGCGGGAGAAGCTTGCGCAGCTTGCCAAGCTTGCCCGCAGGCTGGCGCCTCAGCCGGCCGCGCCGGCCGCCAGCCCTCCGGCTGAACCGGGGTCCGCCCCAGTCACGGCCCCGCCTCTGACGCAGGCCGTCGCGGTCTCGGGCGGCGGAGCGATCGCCTCGCGCGAGGACGCGCTGCGCCTGCTGACCGAAGTCGCGGCCTGGTTCCGCCGCAGCGAGCCGCAGTCGCCGCTGTCCTACACGCTCGACGAGGCGGTGCGGCGCGGCCGCCTGCCGCTGCCGGACCTGCTTGGCGAAATCGTCACCGATTACACGGAGCGCGCGCGCATCCTGACGGCGCTGGGAATTCGTCCGCCTCCCGAAATGACCGAGTAAAGTGTGTTGACGTTGAGGAAAAACGCCGTCTACGGTGAAGCCCAGCCTATAACAAAGATGATGCGGTGGCACGTGACCGCAGAATGAGGGGGCTTGTTCCCATGAGCGGCAGCAGTGTTTATGGTTCACTTGGTCGTGTCCGCAAGCCGCGCGTGCACATCACGCTGGAAGTCGAGACCGGCGGCGCGGAACAACTGAAGGAACTGCCGTTCGTTGTCGGCGTCATGGGCGATTTCTCCGGCAATCCCATGGTCTTCGAGCCGGACAAGAAAGACCCAAGCAAAGGGACCTACAAGCCGGCCACGCTGAAGCAGTTGAGCGAGCGGAAATTCATCCAGATCGACCGGGACAATTTCGACAAGGTCCTGGCCGGCATGACGCCGGGCCTCAGCCTGGAAGTCAAGAACACGCTTGACGCGGACCCGGACGCCACGATGAAGCTCGATCTGGCCTTCAAGTCGATCGAGGATTTCGATCCGGCGCGCGTCGCCGAGCAGGTGCCGGCGCTGAAAGCCCTGCTGGAAGCAAGGAACAAGCTGCGCGACCTGATGGTCAAGGCCGACCGTTCGCAGGAACTCGAAGGCCTCCTGGAAAAGGTGCTGCAAGACAACGCTGAGTTCCAGGCCCTGTCATCGGATCTGGAACAAGTGAAAAAGGACTGAGCATGTCCGGTCGTCAGGAAGCCGCGGCGCCGAAGCCCGCGGAAGCGGTTGCCACGCCCAGCCTGCTGGAACAGGCGATCGACGCCACTCGCCAGACCGAGCGGGACGAGGCCCAGGACCTGATCGAGAACTTCGTCCGGCAGGCGGAGCATCAGGTCGTCAAGTTCGACCGCAACCTGACGCGCACCGTCAACAAGGCGATCACCCTGCTGGACGAGAAGATTTCCACCCAGCTCAACGCCATCCTGCACGACCCGCGCTTCCTGAAGCTGGAAGGGTCGTGGCGCGGCCTGCATTACCTGGTCAAGAACTCCGAAACCGGCCTCAACCTCAAGATCAAGGTGCTGAACGCCAGCAAGCGCGACCTCAGCCGCAACCTGGAGCGCGCGGTCGAATTCGACCAGAGCGCGCTGTTCCGCTGCATCTATGAGAACGAATTCGGGCAGGCCGGCGGCGAGCCGTACGGCGCGCTGATCGGCGACTACCAATGGTCGCACCATCCCGAGGATGTCCAGACGCTTCGCGGCATCTCCCAGGTGGCGGCCGGAGCCTTCGCCCCGTTCATCTCCTCCGTCGCGCCGGACATCTTCGGCTTCAAGAGCTGGACCGAGCTGCCCAGCACGCGCGACCTGGAAAAGACCTTTGAAGGCCCGCGTTACGCGGCGTGGCGCAGCTTCCGCGCCAGCGAGGAAAGCCGCTTCGTCAGCCTAGTCATGCCGCAGGTCCTGGCGCGCCTGCCCTACGGGAAGGCAACCAAGCAGATCGACGAGTTCGCCTACGAGGAAGCGCCGGCCGATCAGGACGGCACGCCGCGCGCCATGCGGCATGACGACTACTGCTGGATGAACGCCGCCTACGCGATGGGCGCCCGCCTGACCGCCTCGTTCGCGGAAAGCGGGTTTTGCACCGCCATCCGCGGCGCCGAGAATGGCGGCAAGGTCGAGAACCTGCCGCTGCACGCCTTCACCTCCGCCGACGGGGACGACGACGGCAAGTGCCCGACCGAGGTCCTGATCCCGGAACGCCGCGACGCGGAGCTTGCGCGCTGCGGCTTCATGCCCCTGGTGCATTACAAGAACACCGATTACGCCGTGTTCTTCAGCGGCCAGACCGTCAACAGGCCAAAACTCTACGACATGCCCAGCGCCAACGAGAACGCCAAGATCTCCGCGCGCCTGCCCTACATCATGGCCACGTCCCGCTTCGCGCACTACCTCAAGGTGATGGCGCGCGACAAGGTCGGCAGCCCGATGGAAGCCGAGGAATGCGAGCGCTGGCTGAACCGCTGGATCAACAACTACGTCAATGGCAACGAAAACGCCGGGCCTGAGATGAAGGCCCGCTGCCCGCTGCGGGAAGCGGCGGTCGAGGTCAAGCCGATCCCCGGCTCGCCCGGCTCATACAACGCGGTCGCCCAACTGCGGCCATGGCTGCAGTTCGAGGAACTCACCGCCCGAATGAGCCTGGTGGCGGAAATCCCCGCAAAGACCTGACAGCCCATGCCGCACGCCGCAGCGCCACCCTTGCGGGACCGCCTGTTGGGGGGCCGTCCCGGCGGAGAGCCGCTGCGGGAATTCCTGTTCGCGCCGTCACAACAGGCGCTGGCTCTGTGGTTCGGCGATCCGCCGCCCGCCGGCCCGCGCGAGGCGATCGACCGCGACATCGTCGCTCTTGAGGCAATGATCGCGGGGCAGGTCGACGCGATCCTGCACGATCCGCGCTTCCAGGCGCTGGAGGCCCGCTGGCGGGCCATGGCGTGGCTCACCGGCATCGGCGCGGCGGAGCGCTGGTCGAACCGGGTGAAGCTGCGAATTCTGGATGTCCGCTGGGCGGAGCTGTCGCGCGACATGCTGCGGGCGGTGGAATTCGACCAGAGCGAAACCTTCCATAAAATCTATGAGGATGCCTTCGGCGTCGCCGGCGGCGAGCCGTTCGGACTGATCATCGTCGATCACGAACTGCGCCATGAGCCGGCGCCCGGCCAGGCGGCAGACGACATCATGACGCTGCAGTCGCTGTGCGACACCGCCGCCGCCGCCTTCGCGCCCCTCGTCTTCCCGGCTTCCCCCGCCCTGCTCGGCCTGCGATCCTTCGCGGACCTCGAATGGGTGCAGGCCGTCGGCGCGGCCTTCGGCGACCGCGCCCATGCGCGGTGGAACGCGCTCATGGACAGGACGGAAAGCCAGTTCCTGGCCGTCGCCCTGCCGCGCATCCTGATGCGCCCGCCCTGGACGGAACAGGGGCGGCACGGCTTCCCGTTCCGCTACACCGAGGACGCCCCGACGGCGCGGGAGCGTTGCTGGGCCAGCGCGGGCTTCGCCTTCGCGGCCGTCACCGCCAGGGCGTTCGCCCTCCATGGCTGGCCCGCCGACGTGCGCGGCGCCGACCCGGACCGGGAGGGCGGCGGCCTGGTCACGGGACTGCCGGTCGAGTGGTTCACAACCGACCCGCAAGGCGTATGGCCGCGCCTGCCGCTGGAGGTCATCCTGACCAGCAGCCAGGAAAGGGCCTTGGTCGATGCCGGCCTGATGCCGCTCAGCGCCCTGCCTTACGGGCACGAGCTTCTGTTCGAGGTCGCCCGTGGCCTGCATCGCCCGGCCCGCTACGTCGGGCCTGACGCGCCCGCGGCCCAAGCCAATGCCCGCCTCTCGACACAGATCAACTCGGTGCTCTGCGCATCCC
>CAXTXZ010000214.1:0-6647 GCA_964248015.1 uncultured Rhodopila sp.
TGGGCGACGAACCCGGCGGCCTGACCCGCGCCTGGTTCTGCTCGTCTGGTTCCGAGGGCAACGAGGCCGCCATCAAGCTCGCGCGCCAGTACTTCCTGGAGATCGGCGAGCCGCGACGCGTCCGCACGATCGCGCGGCGGCAATCCTACCACGGCACCACCTTGGGGGCGCTGGCGGCGGGCGGCAACATGATGCGGCGTGCTCATTACGAGCCGATCCTGTCGCAGGCCCATAGCCTTGTCTCGCCCTGCTTCAGCTACCGGTTCAGGCATGACGGCGAAACAGACGCGCAGTATCTTGACCGGCTGGTCGAGGAACTGGATGCGGAGTTCCAGCGGGTCGGCCCTGACACGGTCATGGCGTTCCTCGCGGAACCCGTGGTTGGCGCGACCACCGGTTGCGTCACCGCCCTGCCCGGCTATTTCAGCCGTGTCCGATCCGTCTGCGACCGCTACGGCGCGCTGCTGATCCTGGACGAGGTGATGTGCGGCATGGGCCGCACCGGCACGATGCACGCCTGGGAACAGGAGGCGGTCGCGCCCGACATCCAGGTGATCGCCAAGGGGCTGGGCGGCGGCTTTCAGCCGATTGGCGGCATTTTGATCGGCGACAGGATCGTGCGCGCCCTGGCTGACGGCTCCGGCGGGTTCCTGCACGGACAGACCTACCAGGCGCATCCCGTTGCCTGCGCCGCAGCCCTGGAGGTGCAGCGCATCATCCGAGAAGATGATTTGGTGGGCAATGTCGCGGCGATGGGACGACGCCTGGAAATCGTCTTGCAGGAACGCTTCGGCAATCACCGCCATGTCGGCGACATACGCGGCCGGGGCCTGTTCTGGGCGCTGGAATTCGTCGCCGATCGCGGCGCCAAGCAGGCTTTCGATCCGGCGCTGAAGCTGAACGAACGGGTCAAGGCCGAGGGCCTGGCGCGCGGTCTTGCCGCTTATCCCATGGGCGGGACGATCGACGGCAAGAACGGCGACCATATCATCCTGGCGCCGCCGTATATCGTTACTGTGGCTGATATCGACACGATCGTCGCGCGCCTGGGCGACGCCGTGGATGCCGCATTGAAGGGCATTTGAGAGGCATTCTCATCATTACGCTTCCCACTTGACGGGATAGGCCAGACAGCCACATTCGCGGCCATGCGAAATTTTTCCGATCTGACTGAACGCGAAATCCTAGCCTTGGCGATCGCCAACGAGGAAGAGGACGGCCGTATCTATTTGGACATCGCCGAGGGCTTGCGCGGCGACTACGCGGGCAGCGCCAATGTTTTTAGCCAAATGGCGGCCGAGGAAGGCGAACATCGCCGGCGCCTGCTGGACGTCTACCGGGTCAAGTTCGGCGAGCACATTCCGTTGGTCCGGCGCCAGGACATCCGCGGCTTTCTCCAGCGCAAGCCTGTTTGGCAGATGACGCCGCTGAACCTGAACGCCGTCCGCTCCCTGGCGGAAAGCATGGAAACGGAAACCCAGAGCTTCTACCGCCGCGCCGCCGCCCGCAGCGAGGACGTCACCATTCGCAAGCTTCTCGGCGACCTGGCCGACGCGGAGGTCGAGCACGAGCACCGCGCTGACCAATTGGTCGAGCAGAACCTGCCTGAAAACATCCGCCGGGAAGAAGACGCCCATGCTCGGCAATCCTTTGTCCTGCGCGTGATACAGCCGGGGCTTGCGGGATTGATGGATGGGTCGGTGTCCACGCTGGCCCCTGTTTTCGCGGCGGCCTTTGCGTCCAACAACACGTGGCAGACCTTTCTTGTTGGATTGGCGGCGTCGGTTGGCGCGGGCATCTCGATGGGGTTCGCCGAGGCTTTGTCGGACAACGGCAGCCTGACAGGGCGCGGCGCTCCCCTGATCCGGGGCGGCATTTGCGGCGCCATGACCACCGCCGGCGGCATCGGGCATACGCTGCCGTTCCTGATCCCGTCATTCTGGACCGCGATAGCTGTCGCCATCGCCGTCGTTGTTGTCGAACTCGCGGTGATTTCCTGGATACGCTGGAAGTACATGGACACGCCGCCGCTGTCAGCGACGCTTCAGGTCGCGTTCGGCGGGGCGCTGGTGTTCGGCGTCGGGATATTGATCGGCAGTAGTTGAGGCTGACGCGTTGTCGCTTTGTATTGAAGCGACAACGCTTGCGCTGCTTTGCCGGGGAGCGCGATCCGCGGCCCGGCGCCTGCCGGATCGGGCCGTGACGCTTCAGTGCCGGCGAGGGCTGCCTTGACGATGATTGTCCTCGGACTTGGATGCGCCCCGGCGCGCCAGCACGGCCGAGGTCATGGGTTCGCTGGAAACAATCCTCAGGTCCGGCTTCCGCTTGGGCGGCGTCACGGCCGGTTTCGGCATCTTGGAGGCGGCATGCTCCATCTTGGCGAAAGCCTTGCTCATGGCCGCCTTGAACGCAGCCTCGTCCCATTGCGTGTTCAGGGATGTCACGGCGAGCGGCGTCTTCGCCCTTTCCCGTCGTTGGGCCTCAAGGTCCTTGGTGCATTTCTGACCCAGACGATCGAGCGCCAGCGCGGCATCCTGCAAATCCAGCACTTCCTTTACCGGCAGGTTCCGCACGGCCACGGCGGAGGCCAGGCACGCCAGGGCGGCAAAGCCGTAGGCGACAATCTGCGCGCACAACTGCCATTCCCTGGGCGTCGCCGGGTTGTAGCTGTCAAGCATCGTTCCCGCGGCCGACTGCGCCAGGAACCTGTCGCCATGCGTGGCTTCAACAAAGAACGGCGCTAGGGCCGAGGCAGCCTGTTCGCGGTATTGCTGCATGGTTTTGCTCATGGCGGCGGACAGCTCATCAGTAAGAAGTTAAGTTCTGCATTTGTTCGAGTGCTATTTACGCCAACGTTACAATAAGCGCAAGGAAAAAATGCCCTCTGCCCAAGCCGCGCAACCTGTCGCATAGTCGGGCGCGACACCGCAAAGGACCGACCATGCCCTGGCCGACGCAGCAAGGCCTCTATGACGCCGGCGATATCACGCTGCAATCCGGCGCTGGTTTGCCCAGCGCGCGGCTGTCGTGGAAGACGCACGGCGCCCTGTCGCCCGAGCGGGACAACGTGATCGTCTACCCGACAAGCTACGGCGCGCAGCACCCCGACCTGGAGTGGCTGATCGGGCCGGACAAGATCCTGGACCCGGCGCGCTGGTTCATCGTCATCCCGGACATGTTCGGCAATGGGCTGTCGTCATCCCCCGCGACGATGGACGATTACCCGACCCTGGTGACCATTTACGACAACGTGCGGACGCAGCGCCGCGCCCTGGCGGACCTGTTCGGGATCGACCGGGTAGCGTGCGTCTACGGCTGGTCGATGGGCGCGTTGCAGGCTTACCACTGGGCGGCGCTGTTCCCGGACGCTGTCGAGCGCATCGTGGTGAATTGCGGCGTGGCCCGCACGGCGGTGCATAACCAGGTCTTCCTGCGCTCGCTCATGGCGACGCTGGAGGCCGCGCCGCAGCATATCGGCAATGGCCGCTTCTCAAGCGAGCCGCGCGCCGCCAAGCGGGCGTTCGGGCGGATCTACGCGGCCTGGGCGCTCAGCCAGGATTTCTATCGCGCCGGCTTGCATCTGGCGGATGGCCCGGAGCCGAACCTTGGCGCGCCTGACCTGGAAACCTTCCTCAAGACCGACTGGGAAGACCGGTTCGCCGCCCGTCCGGCCGCCAACCTGTATGCGCAGCTTCGCACCTGGGATGCCGCCGACATCAGCGCCAACGACCTGTATGGAGGCGACCTTCAGGCGGCGTTGCGCGCGATCAAGGCGCGGGTGCTGCTGATGCCCGGCGCGACAGACCTTTATTTCCGGACCGCAGACAACGAGGCCGAGTTGCCGGCGCTGGCGACAGCCTCGCTGCGGCCGATCCCAAGTGCCTGGGGGCATCGCGCCGGCAACCCGGTTGGCAATCCGGCTGACATGCAGTTCATCAGGAACGAGGTGCGGGCTTGGCTTGCGCTTTGACGCCGGCCGAGGTCCAGGTTCGAGGCTTCGTTGCGCACGCCTTGGCTGGGGTGGTACTGCTGGCAACAGAGGCATGCCGTTCGACGCCCACGCCACTGGCCGAAACACAGGAGACAAACAATGACCGCTGAAATCACCCGCACCAACCCGCCCACCGTCCGAGCGCCGACCGGGTACACGCACGCCATCGAGGTCACTGGGGATTATCGCCGGTTGATTATCTCCGGTCAGGTTGGGGTTGCCCTCGATGGCACCGTGCCGAGCAGCCCGGAAGGGCAGATCGCGCAGGCTTTCGCCAATCTGCGGGCCATTCTGACGGCGCACGGCATGACGATCGAGAACATCGTCAAGACGACCGCCTTCCTGACGGACCGGGGCCTGCTGACGACGTTCCGCTCCGCCCGCGGCGCCGTCTTTGGCACGCACGCGCCCGCTTCCACCCTGCTGTTCGTGGCCGGCCTGGCCGACCCGCAATGGGTGTTCGAAATCGAAGCCGAAGCGGTCAGCTGACATGGACCTGGCGCGGCGCAACACCGTCGGCGACGCGTTGCGGCGTGCCGCGCGGGTCCACCGCGGCAACCCGGCGCTGACGTTTCACGACCGGGTTTGGTCGTTCACGCAGCTTGACCTCGCCGCCAGCCGGCTGGCGACGTATTTCGCCAAGTTGGGCCTGCGGCCCGGTGACCGGATCGCCGCCTATGGGCGCAACTCCGATGCGTATTTCCTGGCTTGGCTTGGCTGTGCCCGTGGCGGGTTCGTCCACGTTCCGGTCAACTACGCCCTCACCGGCGAGGAACTGTCCTACATCGTCTGCCAGTCCGGCGCTCGGCTGGCGCTGACGACGGCGTCCCTGGAGGCCAACCTGGACGGCATCACGGTCGAGCAACTGGGGCGGTTTGAGGACTTGATTCCAATCGCCCGCGACGCTGGCATCGCGCCGCCGGTGGAGCCTGACCTGGACGACGACACGCTGGCCCAGATTGTCTACACGTCCGGCACCACGGCGGCGCCGAAGGGCGCCATGATGACGCACCGCGCGATGCTGGCGCAGTATTACTCCTGCATGCACAACATGGAGTACGTCCGCGCCGACCGCGCGGTGGCGGCCTTGCCGCTGTACCACACCGCGCAGATGCACGCTTTCACGATGCCCCAGATGCTGACAGGCGCGCACACCATCCTGATCGAGTCCCCGGTGCCGGACCAGGTGCTGCGCCTGATCGAGCAGGAGCGCATCACGTCGTTCTTCGCGCCGCCCACCGTCTGGATCAGCCTGTTGCGCCACCCGGACTTCGCCATGCGCGACTTGGCATCCTTGGCGAAGATCTACTATGGCGCCTCCATCATGCCGGTGCCGGTGCTGGCCGAGTTGCGGCAACGCCTGCCCGGCGCGCGTCCGTTCAACGCTTACGGCCAGACCGAGATCGCGCCCGTGGCAACCATCCTGTCCCCTGAGGAACATGACGCTCGGCCTGCCTCCTGCGGCCGGCCCGTGCTGAATGTCGAAACCCGCGTGGTCGATCCGGACATGAACGACGTGCCGCCCGGCACGCATGGCGAAGTGGTGCATCGGTCGCCGCAGTTGCTGACGGGCTACTGGAACAAGCCAGCGGAAACCGCCGAGGCTTTCGCTGGCGGCTGGTTCCATTCCGGCGACGTGGGCTACTTTGACGAGGAAGGCTACCTGTTCATCGTCGACCGCATCCGCGACGTGATCAACACAGGCGGCGTGCTGGTGGCAAGCCGGGAGGTGGAGGAAGCCTTGTTCACCCACCCGGCGGTGTCCGAGGTCGCCGTGGTTGGCCTGCCCGACGACAAATGGATCGAGGCGGTCAGCGCCTTCGTGGTCCTGCGGCCTGGGCATGAAGCTGACGAGGCGACGTTGCAGGACCATGCACGCAGCCTTCTGGCGTCGTACAAACGACCGAAGAAGGTGGTGTTCGTGGACAACCTGCCGCGCAACACGGCGGGGAAGCTGTTGAAGCGGGAGCTTCGCAGGCAATACGGTTAAAGGTTCATATCAATATTCATGGGGAAGAAACGATGCTGTTGCTTGATTCGGTTGGGCCAAACCCGAAAGTCGTCCGCATGTTCGTGGCCGAGCGGGGGATTACCGGCATCCCGGTGCAGACAGTCGATCTGCGAGGCGGGGAGAACCGGCGGGAGCCGTATTTGTCGAAGAATCCGACCGGCCAATGTCCGGCGCTGGAACTCGATGACGGCAGCTACCTGACGGAGATCACCGCGATCTGCGAGTACCTCGACGAGATCACGACCGAGGGGGTGAGCCTGATTGGCGGCACGCCGGAGGAGCGCGCTGAAACGCGGATGTGGACGCGGCGGATCGATCTGGCGATCGTCGAGCCTCTGACCGCGGGGTTTCGGTATGGCGAGGGCCTGAAGTTCTTCGCGCCTCGGATGCGTTGCATCCCGCAGGCGTCGGACGACCTGAAGGCGCTCGCGCGGGAAAAACTGACCTGGCTGGATGGGCTGATCGGCGGGCGGAGCTTTATCTGCGGCGACCGGCTGACTTTGGCCGACCTCCTGCTGTTTGCCTTCCTTCAGTTCGCCGCCACCGTTCGCCAACCGCTGGACCCGGTCAACGTCAACCTGACAGCCTGGTATGGACGCATGGCGGAACGGCCAAGCGCCGGCGTTTAGCAGGGTTAGCCTGCTC
>CAXTXZ010000215.1:0-6583 GCA_964248015.1 uncultured Rhodopila sp.
GTCGCGCAGGAACTGCTTGGCGTTCTCGCGGCCCTGGCCGATGCGCTGGCTGTCGTGGCTGAACCAGGCGCCCGACTTCTCGACCACGCCGGCCTTGACGCCCAGGTCGACCAGCTCGCCCACCTTGCTGATGCCCTCGCCGTACATGATGTCGAACTCGACCTGGCGGAACGGCGGGGCAAGCTTGTTCTTCACGACCTTGACACGCGTCTGGTTGCCGACAACCTCGTCACGCTCCTTGATCTGGCCGATGCGGCGGATTTCCAGGCGGATGGAAGCGTAGAATTTCAGCGCGTTGCCACCCGTCGTTGTCTCGGGGTTGCCGAACATGACGCCGATCTTCATCCGTATCTGGTTGAGGAAGATCAGCATGCACTTGCTGCGGCTGACGCTTCCGGTGATCTTGCGAAGCGCCTGGCTCATGAGGCGGGCATGCAGGCCCATGTGGCTGTCGCCCATCTCGCCTTCCAGTTCGGCGCGGGGCACCAACGCCGCGACGCTGTCAACCACCAGAACGTCAATGGCGCCGGAGCGAACTAGGGTGTCGGCGATTTCCAGCGCCTGTTCTCCCGCGTCCGGCTGGCTGATCAGCAGGTTGTCCACGTCAACCCCCAGCTTCCTGGCATAGGTCGGGTCCAGGGCGTGCTCCGCATCGACGAAGGCGCAAGTGCCGCCACGCCGTTGCGCTTCCGCAATAGCATGCAGCGCCAGGGTGGTCTTGCCGGAGCTTTCCGGGCCGTAGATTTCGACGATCCGGCCGCGCGGCATGCCGCCAATTCCGAGAGCGATGTCAAGGCCGAGCGAGCCGGACGGAATGACTTCGATCTGCTCATCGCCAGAGCGCGCGCCCATGCGCATGATCGAGCCCTTGCCAAAAGCTCTTTCGATCTGCGCCATGGCAGCGTCTAGCGCCTTGTTCTTTTCCATTGCCTATTCCTCGGTTTGATGGCGGAGCTTGCCAAACTTTCTGTTCCAGCCAAACATAATACGCAAACTTAACCATTACGTGTAGGAGATTTTAGAAGTCGCTGGCCTCTTGTGCTTAATATGTTCTCGTTGGCGCTCACGCACAAGTATTTTTTTGAGACATACCCTAGTCCATGCGGCTTAAAATCTGGTCATCCAGGCGTGCGAAGCGACAGGCTTTGAACAGGCTGCCGGCTGCTTCCGGATAGCGCGAAGACCTCATGAGGCACACGACGCTGCTGCGTGGGGAAGTAAGCGCTCCATCATGGCTGGACCAGACCGAGGAGGGCAAACTTTGCAGTGATGCGAGCATCGCCGAAGCAAGGCAAAGGGGCTGGGCGAACCAAAGGATTGAACCGGCTCCATGGGCGGCGACCATGCCTGAGTTGTTGCCGGCGAGTGGGCGCCGGACTGGCATCAGCAACCTAGGGAGCCGCAGCTTCGGCACAGCCTGCCTTCGCTTCCAATCAAGCGCATACGCCATGACTTGCTTCATTTCGCCGCAAGGCAGCAGGCGCTGGGCCGCTGATCCGGCAAACCCGCCGGAAACATTTTTTAGGCGAACTAAAATCTTGCGGGAGAACGACGCAGCCGCCAGACAAAGGCGATGACCTCCGCCACGGCCTTGTAATGCTCAGCGGGAATTTCGGAATCCAGTTCAAGGCGGTAAAGCGCCCTGGCGAGCGGCGCGTTGGCCACCATCGGCACGTTGTGGGACTGAGCGACTTCGCGGATGCGCGCGGCCACTTCATCCGCGCCTTTCGCGACAATGCGGGGCGCCGGGTTGACTGTCCGGTCATAGAGCAGGGCAACGGCGTAATGCGTCGGGTTGGTGATCACCACCGTTGCCGTGGGCACCTTGCTCATCATGCGTTGCCGAGCGCGGACAACGCGAATGCGGCGGATCTTGGCTTTTACATGCGGGTTTCCTTCCGTGTCCTTTGTTTCGTCACGGATGGCCTGCTTGCTCATGCGAAGGTTGCGGGCGTATCGAAACCTGACCCATCCCATGTCGATGGCGGCAACCGCGGCCTGAACGGACAGCCCGACAACCAAGATTTCATAGCAAAGTCGCATGACGATCGTCAGCAGGGAGCGCATGTCCTGGAAAGGCAGCCGCAGCAGTCCCGGCAGATCGCCGGCGATCGCCATCCAGATCGTCGCCGCCACGAAGCCCAGCTTCGCGATTGACTTGACGAACTCGACGTAGCCGCTGGGGCCGAAGATGCGTTTCGCGCCCGCAACAGGGTTCACGCGGGACATCCTTGGCGCCAACGCGCCAAGGTGGATCAGGAAGTTCGTTTGCAGCAGAACGGCAACGGCGCCGGCGATCGCGGCCGCCAGCAGCACGGGAACAACGAAATCGGCCAGCCCGCCCGCAGCAAGGCGAAAACCCGCCCCTCCCAACAGGTTCCTGTCCGCCGCTCGGCTTATGAAGGCGCGCAGGGCCGGCATGGCGTGCCGCGCCATCTCGGGCATTTGGTAGCTTAGAATAACGACAACCGCGCCCAGGCTCGCCATTGTCGCGACCTCGCGCGACACCGGCACGTTGCCGGCCTCGCGTGCCTGCTCCACGTGCCTTTGAGTCGCTTGTTCGGTCCGGTCCTCGGCCGACTGATCCTCATCCGCCATTGGTCAGCCGATGCCGGGAAGGGCATTCAGGAAGGTCCGCGCGCCGTCATGCCAGGCCATGATGATCGCGCTCGTGGTCAGCATCAGCAACACCAGCCCGAGGAAAATCTGCCCCGGCGCCGCCACGAAGTAGATTTGCATGCGCGACGCCATCCGGGCGATCTGGCCCATGGCAAGGTGCCAGACAATTCCCGTGACGACGAAAGGGGAGGCCAGTTGCAGCGCGAGATCAAGGGCGGTGACGACCGCGCCCGTGGCAAGCTGCGTGCTGTCCGCGACAGGCAGCAACCGCCCAGGAGGTATCAACTGAAACAGGCCGCTGAGCGCCCTCAACGGCAGGGTGTACAACCCGAAAAGCAATATCAGCAACGGCCCCGCCATCTCGAACAGCTTTCCCAGGGCGGTGGATTGGCTGCCAAGCTCCGGGTCAGGCTGCAACACGCTGGAAAGGCCGATAAGAAAGGCGATGTATTGGGCGGCGATTGGCAGCGCCAGCACAATCATCCGCGCAATCCAGCCAAACCATAAACCTGTGACGACTTCGCTCACGACCATCAGCATCATGTTGAGGCCCTCCATCTGCGCAGGAGGCGGCGGCGCAAGCCCAGGCAGCAGGAGGATGGTGATGCTCACGGCCAGGCCGATGCGGACGGGCGCCGGCGCCACCGACTCGCCCAGTCCGGGAAGCAGCGCCATCGCCGCGCCGACACGCGCGAGGACAAGGGCAAACAACGGCACGGAATCCAAAAGCTCGGCGAAGCCGGGGGTCATGAACCCCCGATGACAACGATCCGATCGAATACCTGATGCGAGAAGCCCGACAAGGAACGCATCATGTAGGGGCCAAGCACCATCAACGTCAGCCCGACCGCCAGAAGCTTCGGCAGGAAGGCCAGGGTGGCTTCGTTTATCTGGGTGACCGCCTGAACAAAGGATACCAACAGGCCCACGACCAGGGCGGAACCCAGTATCGGGCCGCCAAGCTTGACGACCACAAGCATGCAGTCCCGGATCATGATGGCGACGTCGGCGTCGGACATGACTCAGATCGGCATCTTGATGATGTCCTGGTAAGCCTGCACCACGCGGTCCCGAATGGCTGTCACGGTCTGCAACGTCATTTCCGCGTGCGATAGGGCCATGACAACCTCCGTGAGGTTGCCGCCTCCGCTGATGGCTTTCATCGCCTGGTCGTCAGCCTGGTGGCCGGTCTGCTCCGCTTGCGTGAGCACGTTCCCCAGCATCGCGCCAAAGCTGGCGGACCCGTCCGCCGCGCCGCCCCGCGCGACCTGCTGGTAAGCTTCCGCCGCCGCCGAGGGAGTGACGACAATCGTGGGTATGGTTGTCATTTCAGGAGGTCTATCGTGCGGTTGAGCATGCTTCGCGTCGCCTGCATGACGGACAGGTTCGCCGAGTAGGTCCGTTCCGCTTCCCGCATGTCCATGACCTCGATGAAGCTGTTCACGTTTGGCAGCTTCACGTAGCCCTGCTGATCGGCCGCAGGGTTCGCCGGATCGTAACGCCGCGGCAGATCGCTCTCGTCAACGCCGACGTTCTTGACGCTGACGGCATCGACGCCTGCCGCCTTGTCAAGCGTGTTCTGGAAGGTGATCGTCTTGCGGCGATAGGCGTCCGCGCCCGGCGCCGTCCCGGTGGTGTCCTGGTTGGCGATGTTTTCGGCAATGACGCGGAGCCGCAGGGTCTGGGCGTCCATGCCGCTGGCGGAAATGCCCATCGCCTGGTTGAGATCGCCTGCCATGACTAACCTGCCCTGCCCAATGCCGTGTTGAACATCCCGACGTATTTCTTCCAGATGGTCGTCACAAGCGTTTGCGTCGTTTCCGTGTCGGCAACCTGCGTGAGTTGCTGATCCAGCGAAACCGCGTTCCCGTCCAGCGCGCGCCCCTTGGGCGGGTTCTTGGCAATGGATGCCAACCCGCTTGGGAGCGTTCCTGGCATGTGCCCGGGTTGGGTTTGCGCGGGCGCGACGCCGCCGCTTCCTGCCAGCACCGCCGCGAACGATTCGATGTCGCGCGCCTGGAACCCGGGCGTGTTCGCATTGGCGATGTTGCTCGCCAGGACGCCCTGGCGCTGCGCAGCCCAGGACAGTCGTTTTGCGGCCAGGTCGAACAAGCCAATCCGTGTCGGGTCCATGCCCATAACTTGGCGCAAGGAAGTTAACATCCCCTTAACGGTGGCCGTTAAAGAAATGTTCATACTCTGCCCCTTCTAATGGGGCATGGGATTTCATGTTGGCGCGCGTGGGACTGTCCGGCAAATCTTTTCCGAATGCTGGCGCGACAGCGCCGCCACGCCAGGGAATGCCAGGTTCTTCCACATAGGCGCCGGATGATACCCCAGACAATCCTGACGGCGGTCGGAGCCCTGATCGGCATCCTGGCGGTGATCGGCCTGGCGGCCCGGCTGTGGCAGACAGGGCTTGCGCATCGACCGGCAACCGGCAACAGGACATTGGCGCTTCGCGAGACAGTGGCACTGGACCCCCGGCGCCGGCTTCACCTGGTTCAGTGCGGAGAGCGGCGGGTCGTGCTGCTGGTGGGCGGCAGCCAGGATGTCGTGGTGGGCTGGATGCCTGATCAATGACCGCGAGACGGTTGCTGGCCTTTCTTGTTGTTTTCCTCTTGCCCGTCATTGGATACGGGCAGTCGGTCAACATCGACCTGGGCGCGGCCGGACAGGCGGGAGCGACCTCGCGGATCATACAGCTCACCGCCCTGATCACCGCGCTGTCGCTGGCGCCCAGCCTGCTTGTCATGACAACCGCCTTCACCCGGATCATAATCGTCCTGTCGCTGCTGCGGAGCGCCTTGAACACCCAGGGAACGCCGCCCAACACCGTCATCGTCGGCCTGGCGCTGTTCCTGACCTTCTTCGTCATGCAACCTGCTCTGGATCAAGCATGGACGACGGGCCTCGAACCCATGACGCAAGGCCAGATATAGGAGTCGGAGGGCATAAAGCTGGCCGCGGAACCATTCCACCAGTTCATGGCGGAGAACGCCCGCGCGGAGGACCTCAATTTTTTCCTTGAACTAGGCCGGCTTCCCGCCGCTCAGGACATGGCGTCCATTCCCTGGCGCGCGCTGATCCCTGCCTTCCTGATCGGCGAGCTTCGCAGGGCGTTCGAGATGGGCTTTCTCCTGTTCTTGCCCTTCCTCATTATCGATATCGTCGTGGCGAGCGTGCTTATGAGCCTGGGGATGATGATGCTGCCACCCAGCGCGGTGTCGCTTCCCTTCAAGCTCATCTTTTTCGTTACGATTGATGGCTGGCGTTTGATAGCGGGAAGCCTGGTGCAAAGCTTCTCGACAGGCGGTTAGGCTAAGGCCCATTGCCGCGGAACTCCCTGGAGCGGTTCGTTTGGCGGAGCCGGCGCGGGATCTTCGGCGGGACATTCGCTGGTCTGGCCTGGAAAAGCGAACCGCCGGATCGGTTATGACCCAATCAACTCACCTGGAAGCGCGCCGCAGGGCCACAAGCTTGCGGAAAAACGACGTGAGCGCCGGCAGAAGAACCCGGGCAATCGCTCGATTGATCAGGCGTTTCTGGCGCGGGATAAAGCTTGATCCGCAGGTAACCATTTTTCCGGAGGTTTCTCCTTGACGGCGTGGCTGATGCTCTGGCCGGTGCCTGGGGATACTCCGCTTTCGACGCAGAGGGCGCGGAGCGGGGCGCAGAGGCCGCAGAGAAGCAAGCAGATGTCTGTCGCGTCGCTGGCGCCGGGATCAATGCATTTTGCCTGTCACGCGGATGGGGCCGCCGCCGGACGGGCAGGCACGGCTTCGGCCTCAGCGCCCAAGGTGGTCAGCACGGGAGCAACCAGCCGCCATGGAAAGGGCGGACCGTCAGAACGCTGACCGCGCCTCACGCCTTCCGGAGTCTTCTCCGCGAACTTTGCGCCCCGCTCCGTGCCCTCTGCGTCGAAGCTGTTGTTCGACCGGATGCCGCCTCTGAAGGGTGGCAC
>CAXTXZ010000216.1:0-6567 GCA_964248015.1 uncultured Rhodopila sp.
CTTGGCCGCCACCATGATCAACTTGCGCCTCGCAGAGTTCAGTCACACAGCCTAAAGACTGAACTTATCGCCCAGGTATACGCGCCTAACATCTTCGTGAGCGACCACCTCGCTGGGGAGGCCTTGCATGAGAACCTGACCGTCATGCATGATGTACGCGCGGTCAATGATGTCCAACGTTTCCCGCACGTTGTGGTCGGTGATCAGCACGCCGATGCCACGATCCTTCAAGTGTTTCACCAGATCCCGGATTTCGCCGACGGCGATCGGGTCAATACCCGCCAACGGCTCGTCTAAAAGGATGTAGGACGGCTGGGTGGCCAAGGCGCGCGCGATCTCCACGCGCCGGCGCTCGCCGCCTGACAACGCCAACGCCGGCGTGCGGCGCAGATGGCTGATGCCGAATTCCGCCAGCAACTCATCCAGCATCATGTTGCGCGTGGCCGCGTCCGGCTCGATCACCTCCAGCGCCGCCATGACGTTCTGCTCGACGTTCAGGCCGCGAAACACGCTGGCCTCCTGCGGCAGGTAGCCGATGCCAAGGCGCGCGCGCCGGTACATCGGCAGCCGGGTGATGTCGGCGCCGTCAAGGCTGATCGACCCGGTATCCGGCCTTACCAGTCCCACGATCATGTAAAAGGTGGTGGTCTTTCCGGCGCCGTTTGGGCCGAGCAGGCCGACAGCTTCGCCACGGTGCAGCGTCACCGAGACATCGCGAACGACGCGACGGCCTTTGTAGGCCTTGCCGACGCCCCGCGCGGTCAAGCCGCCTGGAGTGCGAACAACCTTGAGTTCTGGCGCTGGACGGGTTTCTCGAATGACGTTCAAGACTTCTGCCTTGCTCCTGGACCCAGGGTCTTGGCTGGCGCGTGGCTGGAGTTGGGCGATCCCGCGCTTTCGGCGCCAAGGCCTTTGTTTGTCGAATCATTCGGCATGACCAAGCCACGCACCCGTCCGGCGTTGGTGGCCAGCAGGGTCGCGATCCCGGTTTTCATGTTCACGTCGGCCTCGGCTCCATTCAACTGGTTCTGGCCGCGCGTGATCTGGACATTTCCGCCCAGGCGCGCCATCCCGGTATCGGGGACATAGACGCCACGGTCGCCGGTCACGGTATCGGTTGGCGTGCGGACCGAGACGTGGCCGAACGCTTCAACCCGCTGCAGTTTTCCGGAGGACGCCAAAGGATCATCGCCCGGTTTCACGGCGGCTGGCGTTGCCGCGGGCTTGGCGGAAGGTTGCGGATTGTCGGTGGAGTAGGCGACAAGCGTGTCAGCAGCGACCCGCTTCGCGTCGGTTGTCACCACAACGGCATTCCCACGCGCCACCGACATGTGTTTTTGCGGCCAGTATTCCAGGTCGTCACGCGCGGTGATCACGTCGTTCGGCGTCGTCAGCTTCAGGTTCTTCCCGGTCATCACCAACACCGACTGATCAAGGTCATAGGTCGCCTTGTCACCCTGCGCCTGATCAGTCTGCGTGAAGATGTGGACATTGCCGTCAGCCTGCAGCCGGTAGATCTCGTTTCCCTCGGTTGACGGATCGCCCGCCAGGCCAGTGGCAGGCGTGCTGACGGGCGTGGCGGCTGCCGGCGTCGCGCCAGGGTTCTTCTTGCGGTACCAAGCGGTCAGCCTGTCGGCGGTTACCGTCACGTTGCCACGGATTGCCTTGGCGTCGCCCCGCGCAACGACCTGCTGTTCAACCTGGCGCCACTCAATCCCGTCGCGCGCGGTGATGTCGATCGGCCCCCCATGGGTAAGGTCAAGCTGCTGCGCCCGCACGGGAGCGACCTGGATGAGAAGCGCCGCGACGGCAAGCGCCGCGGCTGGCAGAAGCCAAGACGGACGCAGCGCAATCAATGGTTGGCCCCGTTCAACACAGCATGCGCGGGCCCTGGGAAATCGATGGCGCCGCCTTTGTCCATCACCGTGAAACCTTGCGCATCCAGTATGCCGAACGGGCCTTCCACATGAACCGGGTCGCTGCCGGCGGCGGCGCCGGCCTTAACGTCAATCGATGCGCTGGCGGTATGCATTGTCGTGCCGTCGTCGCGGTACAGCGTCACGTCCTTCACCAGATCAAGTTGATTGAGGTGTTGCAGGAAGGTGCCCTCGCGGGAGGTCAGCATGAGCCAAGTCCCATTCGCCAGCGTGATGTCGCCTTTCGGCATGGTCAGCCCCACGCGCTCTGGGTCGATCTGCCAGGCTGTGGCGGCGGTGACGGTGTAGGGCCGGCCCTTCTCGTCAACCCCATTGTAGCGGGCATCGATCAGCTTGCCGCCTTCCACCTCGCCCGAGACATGGGCCATGTTCAGGCGGGCCTTGCCGATGACGCGCTGGACCTCCGGCCAAAGCGCCAGCAGCGCGAGCAGCAGCAATGCCACCAGGGGGAGCGACCACTTGGCGAACGTGACCAGGAAGCGCCGGCGCGCGATCCGGCCGGGCGGGGGCGGCAAGCGGTCGCGGATGCCCATGCCGCCGCGCAGGTAGCCGCCGTTCGGGGGCTGCTCGGGACCAGCCGTGGGCAGGAGAGAGCGGCTCATGCCAATCCGGCGCGCAGCAGGTCGTGCACGTGCAGTATGCCCACCGGGCGCCCCGCCTGATCGACCACGAACAATGTCGTCACCGGCCGCTGATGCGCGTTCATCGCATGCAGCGCCTCCACGGCCAGCGCATCCGGGCTGATCGTCCGGGGGCAGGGGGTCATGATGTCGCTGCTCAGCCGCGACAGAAGGTCCGGTCCCATTGCGCGCCGCAGGTCGCCGTCGGTGATGATGCCGCGCAACAGGCCGTCCTGATCAACGACTCCAAGGCAGCCGAAACGCTTTTCCGTCATGCGCAAAAGAGCGGCGGCCATGGGCATGTCCGGCGGGGCGAGCGGCATCTCCTCGCCGGCGTGCATCACCTCCCGCACGCGGCGCAGGCGTGCGCCAAGGCGGCCGCCGGGATGGATCTGACGGAACTCGGCGGCGGTGAAACCGCGCCGGGTGAGCAGGGCGACCGCGATCGCATCGCCCAAGGCAAGTTGCATGGTGGTGGACGTGGTTGGGGCCAAGCCCATGGGACAGGCTTCGGCGGCCTTCGGCAGGACCAGCGTGACGTCCGCGGCCCGTGCCAGCGTCGATTCAGGGCGAGCGGTGATTGCGATCAGCGGCAGGGCGAAGCGGCGCGCGTGCGCGACGAGGTCGGCCAGTTCCTCGGTCTCGCCGGAGTTCGACAGGGCCAGCACGGCGTCACCGGCGACGATCATGCCAAGATCGCCATGCGAGGCTTCGGCCGGGTGGACAAACAGGGCAGGCGAACCGGTCGAGGCCAGGGTTGCCGCGACTTTCCGGCCGACATGGCCGGATTTACCCATGCCAGAGACGACGATGCGGCCGGTGATCGAGGCAAGGCGGCCGATGACGTGGCTGAACTGATCGCCCAAATGCGCCGCCAGGGACAACAGGCCGGCGGCTTCCGTGCTGAGGACGTCCCGGGCGACCTGGAGATCCGTCATATCCGGGCTGGCAGCATCGATCCGGGGCACGAGATGGCTCAAAACGGACACATCTTTCCTAATTTCGTCGCTTCGCTATGAGCCTTATCATCGCATGCGGTCAACCGGGGAACATTATCAAAGAGTTACTCAAGGAAAGCGTGCCACCGGCAGGAACCGCGCTGTCACGGCCAAGGCTGTCACTGGCGACTCGCTAATGCGCGAACAGATCCGGTTGTTCATAGCCAAGCAGATCAAGCCTGCCCCTGGCAGGCAAGAACGCATAGCATGCTTCCGCCAAGGCAAGCCGGTTCTCCCGGACCAGGAGCGCTTCCAGCTTTGCCCATAAGGCATGCAGGTGCAGGACGTCGGAAGCGGCGTAGGCAAGCTGCTCCGCCGACAGTTCCATCGCGCCCCAATCAGAACTTTGCTGCTGCTTGGACAGCTCGACGCCAAGCAGTTCCTTGCACAGATCCTTCAGCCCATGCCGGTCGGTGAAGGTCCGCACCAGCTTCGCCGCGATCTTTGTGCATATCACCGGCGCCACCGTGACGGCCAGGCTGTGCTGCAAGACCGCCACGTCGAAGCGAGCGAAATGCATCAGTTTGACCACGGCCGGATCAGCCATCAGGCGCTTGAGGTTCGGGCAGTGGAACCCGCGGCCGCCGCGTTGCTCGGGGATCAACTGCACCAAGTGAACATGGCCGTCGCCCGCGGACATCTGCACCAGGCACAGCCGGTCACGATGCGGGTTTAGCCCCATCGTCTCGGTGTCGACAGCGATGACAGGTCCCAGGGACACATCGTCGGGGAGGTCATCGCGATGCAGATGAAGGGTGGCGTTTGGCATGAACTGGGTGATGCTCATTGTTCGTTCAGGAAGCGGCGCCAGCTTGCAAGATCAACGCTCCGGTTTGACTCAACTGGCGGAGTTCCCGCTTTTGGTGCCCAGAAGAAGACTCGAACTTCCACGACCTTGCGGCCACAGGTACCTGAAACCTGCGCGTCTACCAATTCCGCCATCTGGGCAACCGGCTGTCCTTGAGCGGCAGGGACAACGGTAGGGCGCGCGATGTAACCCCCAGCCAGTTCCGCGTCAACCGCTCGTATGCCGGTCCGGCCAGAAATCTTGCGGCCTGGCTTCCGGCGTGGCTACATCCCATGCCCGTCGCAGGGTGAGGGGCGTCGGTGGGCGTCACGGCCTCACGCCGGGAGCAGGCTTGAGGCGCCCCATCTGGCGGCGTATCAGACGCCACGCGGCGATGGCCGCATGATGCGGAAGGATGACGACGATGGCGACGCGGCACGTGGCGACAGTGTTTGGCGGTTCGGGCTTCATCGGGCGGTATGTCGTCAAGCGGCTGGCTCAAAAGGGCTACGTGGTGCGGGTCGCCGTCCGCGATCCGGAGGCCGCGTTGTTCCTCAAGCCCATGGGCGCGGTGGGTCAGGTGGTGCCGCTTTACGCTTCCGTCACCAATGAGCCGACGATCCAGCGCGCGGTCGAAGAGGCGGACGTCGTCATCAATCTGGTGGGCATGCTGGCGGAAAGCCGCGCTGCCTCCTTCCAAGCAATCCACGCGGAAGCTGCTGGCCGGATCGCTCGCCTGGCCGCGGCAGCCGGGGTCAGCAGGCTGGTCCAAATGTCCGCGATCGGCGCCGATCCAGCCAGCGTGAGCCGCTATGCGGCGTCCAAAGGGGCCGCGGAAAAAGCCGTCCATGCCGCGTTTCCCTCGGCAACGATCCTGCGGCCGTCGCTGGTGTTCGGCCTGGAGGATAAGTTCTTCAACCGTTTTGGCGAGATGGCTCGGCTGCTGCCGTTCATGCCGGTCATTGCGGGCGACACAAGGATGCAGCCTGTCTACGTATGTGATGTCGCCGATGCCGTCATGGCTGTGCTGTTTTGGCCGGAGGCTCTCGGCAAGACCTTTGAGCTTGGCGGCCCACGGGTCTGGAGCTTCAGGGAAATCCTGGAATTCATCTTGCAGCAGACCCGGCGGAACAGGAAGATGATTGAAATCCCCGCGAACCTTGCGCGCCTGCAGGCGCGGATCATGCAGCATCTTCCAGGCAAGCCGTTGACGCCGGACCAATTGCTGATGCTGTCAAAGGACAACGTCGTAACCCCGGAAGCGGCGGGCCTGCCCGAACTAGGCATCATGCCAACCCCGGTGGAATTGATCGTTCCGGCGTATCTGAGCCGGTTCCAACCGGGCGGCGGCAAGCGGCCGACGGTGCCGGAACCTTTGCCACTAAGAGATTAGCGCTCACACGCGAAGTTGTTCAAAGGGGTTGCAACGCTTCGCCAACACGCGGCTTCTAGCGGCCATGGGAACAGATAAAGCATTCACCGGCTCATCCAGTCGTACTACCGGCAACGATTCAATTGAGGGCGTCGATCCTGGCGGCACGCACAGCACCAAGCCGGGTCAGCGGGACAAATCCCAGCCGAAGGCGCCAGATCCGAAAGTGCAGCAGAATGTGCAAAGCGGTGACCGCAACACGGAGCGGGAGTCACAAAGCGGGAAGCCAAAGCTGCCATAGTGGCGCAAGCTTCCTAATGTTCGACTTGATGCGAAACCATGGAGCTATTCGGAATCGAACCGGCTTTCCAGGTGACGGCCTGTTCATTTCGGTCGATGCGGAATGATTGCCCGCACTCGACCGAAATGCTGTCCCTGGGTTAGGGTGTGTGCTTCTCAGCGCTGTTCGTCACTGCCTTGCCACCCGCGGAAAGATCCTCACCGACGCCGGCGGTCGTGTGGCATGCGCCCAATAGAGGCGCAATGCCGACAAGAACCAGAAGTGTTAGGATGACCGAAAAATTTTTGCGCATGGTGATTTCCTTGGTTTGAGCTACATACCTG
This sequence comes from uncultured Rhodopila sp., assembly GCA_964248015.1. Classification (GTDB taxonomy): domain Bacteria; phylum Pseudomonadota; class Alphaproteobacteria; order Acetobacterales; family Acetobacteraceae; genus Rhodopila. Next base: position 6,339 of record CAXTXZ010000216.1, read on the forward strand.
ACCGCCGCGCATGATTGCCCGACGAATTGTTCCGGATTGACTACGATCAAGACTAGAACCGCTGTCGGATAAAAGATTGATACAACCCGGCCATAGGGGTGATAATGGCAATTTTAAATACTCGTTCAACAGGAACGTGCTGATAAATCTTACAAGCTAAAATTCACGTCGCCTGAGAGGATTTGAGGTAACAGGAAGGAAGCATGGCCAAACTCTGATTCAGGCGTTG
>CAXTXZ010000217.1:0-6532 GCA_964248015.1 uncultured Rhodopila sp.
GCACGGTCTTGTCCGTCCAAGCCATTGTCGTGTCATCCCGCCCCCTGCGCGCCGAACTGCACGTCATGCAGTCGGCGATAAGCGCCGTTCGCGGCCAGCAGGTCTTCGTGCCGCCCCTGTTCGACCACGCCGCCTCCGTCAACCACGACGATCCGGTCGGCGTCGCGGATCGTCGCCAGCCGGTGGGCGATGACCAGGCTGGTCCGGCCGGCCGCGAGTTCGGACAGCGATTGCTGGATCGCCCGCTCGGTTTCGGTGTCAAGAGCGCTGGTGGCCTCGTCCAGGATCAGGATCGGCGGGTTCTTGAGGAACATGCGGGCAATGGCGACGCGCTGGCGCTGCCCGCCGGACAGCTTCACGCCACGCTGGCCGATCACCGTGTCAAGCCTGTCCGGCAGGTCGGCGATCATGGCGCCGAGGCGCGCGAGGTCGGCGGCCTCGATGATCTCCGCCTCATCGGCGTCAAGCCGGCCATAGGCGATGTTCTCGCGCAACGTGCCGCCGAACAGGAACACATCTTGCTGCACCACGCCGATCTGACGCCGCAGCGACGCCAAGGTCATGGCGCGGATATCAAGGCCGTCAATCGTGATCCGGCCGGCTTGCACGTCGTAAAACCGCGGCAGCAGAGCGCACAACGTGCTCTTGCCTGCGCCAGACGGCCCGACGAAGGCGACCGTCTCGCCGGCCGCGATGCGCAGGCTGACATCGCGCAGCACCGGCCGGCCAGGAGCGTAGCCGAAGGTGACGCGGTCGTAGACGATGTCGCCCGCCAAAGGTGGCGCCGGCAGGGCGTCGGGCCGATCGGTCAGGGTGGGATCAGTGTCGATCAGTTCGAGGTAACGGCGGAACCCCGCGATGCCTTTGGGATACGTCTCAAGCACCGAGCTGATTTTCTCAACCGGGCGAAAGAACACGCCGACCAGCAGCAGGAAGCCGACGAAGCCGCCTGGGGTCAGCGCGCCGTGCAGGACGAACCAGGTGCCGGCCACCATCACCAGCATCTGGGTCGCGCGCATCGACAGATAGGTCAGCGCCGTGCTGGCCGCCATCAGGCGATAGCCTTGCAACTTGGTGCGGCGATAGGCGTCGTTGTCGCGGGCGAACAAACGCCGCTCGTGCGCTTCATTGGCGAAGGCCTGCACGACGCGCATGCCGCCGATGTTCTCTTCCACACGCGCGTTGAAGGCGCCGATGCCGGCGAAGATCGCCCGGAAGTTTTGCGTGATCCGGTTGCCGTAGCTGGTCGCGAAGAACAGGATCGGCGGCACGACCAGCACCGTCAGCAAGGCCAGATCGACGTTGACCGCGAACATCAACGCGAAAGCGCCCAGGAAGGTCATGACGGCGATGAACAGGTCCTCCGGCCCATGGTGGGCGACCTCGCCGATATCCTCCAGGTCCTTGGTGACCCGGGCGATCAGCTGGCCGGTCTTTTGTTCATCATAAAAAGCGAACGACAGCCGCTGGAGGTGGTCGAACGCCTTGCGGCGCATTTCCGTTTCCAGCGCGATGCCAAGGACATGCCCCCAGTAGGTGACGATGGCAATCAAGCCGGTGTTGAAAAGGTAAAGCACAACAAGCCCGGCGGCGCAGGCAGCGATCAGGCCCCAGTCATGGCCCGGCAGCAGGCGGTCAACAAAGGCGCGGACAGCCAGCGGAAAGGCCAGTTCGAGCAGCCCCGACAGGACGGCGCAACCAAAATCCAGGACAAAGAGTCGGCGGTGCGGGCGATAGTAGCTCGCGAAGCGGCGCAATGCGTTCATGGTGCGCGGCGTCTAGCAGGTCGCGGCGCTCGGGTCACCCGTTCAGGCAACGACAGGAATGACACCAGCCGACTCTTGCGTTGACCGGCAGGCGCGCCGGTTGGCGAGCGACTGAGCACGCAGAGGGGGCGGCGCGCCAAAATGGCTTTGCTGCCAGTCAGCAGGCTTGCAGCGGCGCGGCCTGAGCCACTGCATTGCCGCCGATCCGGCAAACATGCGCCGACCCAGCCGGCAGCCGCGCCGCGAGGTCCAGCACATGGCGATGATGGGTCAGCAGGATCACCTGGACGTTCCGGCTGATGTCCTGCAGCACGCGCATCGCCGCCAGGGCGCGGTCGTCGTCGAATGTTTGCAGGATGTCGTCGCCAATGAAGGGCAGGGCGGGCGCGCCGGCGGCATGCGCCTCGATCGCGGCAAGCCGCAGCGCGAGGTATAGTTGATCCCGCGTGCCTTCCGACAGATCACGCACCGACTGCCGCTCATCGGGGAAGTCACGCTGCGCCAGGCTGAGCCGGGTCACGTTGTCGTCGCCAGTTTCGGTCAGGACGCGGGCGTAAACCCCACTGGTCAGGGTGGAGAACAACGCGCTGATGCGCCGCAGCACCGCTGGTTCCGTGTCCCGTTCCATCGCGGCGAGCGCGCGCTCCAGCATCTCGGCCGCCACATGATGCACCAGGGCATCCTCCAGCACACGGCCGAGGGTGGCGACGGCGGCCTGCTGGTCGGCGGCGGCATCGGTGGCGCCGGTTGCGTCGGCAGCCTGCCGCATCTGCTGCGCCAGGGCCGAGGCGGTGGCTGCCGCCTCCTGCGCGGCGGCCTGGGCGTCGTTGCGGCGCTGCGTGGAACGTTCAATGCTCTGTTGGATGTCCTCAGCCGGGACGGCGGCAACGTCCTCACGCAGCTCCGCCAATGAGCGTCCGTCTCCGGCTTTGACCAGTTCCGCCTCGGCTGCCGCCAGGTCAGCGGCATGACGCGCCCGATCCGCCGCCTGCGCCAGCCGAATCTTGGCTTGCTCGACCGTGTCCGCGCCTGTCAGCAGCAGGATCGCCCGCAGCTCTGCCTGCCGATCCGCCGCCTGCCGATCCGCCAGGGCTGCCGCCTGCGAGGCATCCCGCCACTGCTCGCGCAGCAGATCGCGCTGCTTCGCCGCTTCCCGCGCCTGCTGGAGTTGGAGGCGAAGCGCCGAGACCCGCGCGACCGGATCGTTCGCTTCCCCCTTGGGCGTCATGCGCGCGGCCTCCTTGGCAAAATGCGCGATGTCCCGCCGCATGCCCGCGACGCGCAGGGCAAGCCCAGCCCACTCTTTCCGCGCCTGATCAAGCTCAACAATGACTTGCAGCACGTCTTCAGTCACCTGCGGGTCCTCGTCGCAGGGCCGGCCGAGCGCCGTCATGGCGAGGGCCCAGTCTTCTTGCCAATCGGCCAGGGCGACCACGGCTTGTTGCCGTCGGTTTTGCGCCTCGGCCAGTGCCCCCCTGGCGGCGTCCCCCCTGGCTTCAAGCGCGGCGCGGGCACGTCCGGCCTGCTGCGCCTCGGCGATCCGCTTGTCAGCCATGGCCAGCAGGTCAGGCAGCGATCCGTCAGCCAGTTGCCCAAGATAAGCGGCGAGCCTCAGGGTCCAGTTGGCATGGTTGGCGGCAAGGGCGCTTTCGGCGGCCTCCGCCGCCAGCAGGGCTTGGCGCGCGTCGATCACCTCCGAGCGGGCGGCCAGGAAGGAGCGCACTTCGCGAAGCGCCGGGGATTCCCCCAACGGCAGGCGCGAGCAAAGCTGTTGCCACGCGCGTTCCGCCGCCTGCTGTGACTCGGCGGCCAGGCGGTGCCGGGTTTCCGCTTCCTCCGCGCGCGCTTCGGCCTCTTGCAACGCGACGCGGGCAACCTGCACGCGCTCGATCGCCGCGGCATCCTCAATGCGCCGGTCAGCCAGGGCATCGGCCGCGGTGACAGCGCGTTCAAAGGCCAGAGGCAGCGGCAGCGGGGCAGCAAAGGCTTGTTCCTCGCGTGGTGACGGCGGATCAGCCGTGAAGGCCCTGCGGTAGACAAGCCGCCAACCCTGGTCGCGCCGGTCGCGGGCATGGGTCAGGCTCGCTTCATCGGCCAACGGGACGGCTGGCGTGAAGCCGCCCAGCGTGGCGCGCGCCGCCTCCCTGGCGGAGCGTGCCGCGTGCAGCGTCTCCAGGCGGGTTGCGGCGTGGGATCGCGCTTCGTCCAAAGTCGCGGCGCAGCGTTCGTAGGCATCCGGGGATAACGGGGATAGCGCGAGCAACGCGGCGCTGTCTGACTCCCATCCCGGCACCTTGGCAAGCGTCGCGGCAAGTTGTCCACCGGCTTCCACCCGTTGTGTCCACACCTCCCGCTGCCGCCGGACGGGATCGCCATCAGCCCGGATCTCCCTTGCCAGCGCTTCCAGGTCGGCTACGTCGCCAGCCTCCGGCTGGGTCGCGAGCTGCGCCTGGATCGCGTCACGCTCCTGCTCGCGCTCCGCGATCAGAGGAGTTGCGTGCACCGCGTCCAACCGTGCGGCGTAGGATTGAATCAGCCTGCGAGCCCGGTTGATCACGGCGCGCGGCGGCACCGCTTCAGCGGCGCGTTCGACCGGCAGGGCTGAACCGATCTCGCGAAGCCGCGCCGCGACGACAACCGCGCAGGCTTCGGCCTGGGCGATCACCGCCGGCAGATCCGAGGTCGCCTTGCGCGCCGCGCCGGTGGCTTCCACCAGGGCGTCAATGTCATTGGCGTCAGCGAGCAGGGTGTCATCAACCGCTGTTAGCAAAAGCTGATCGGCCAGATGGCTTGCGTTCTCCCGTTCCCGTCCCGACCGTTGCTCGGCAATCTCAAGCTGCTCGCGCGACTCATCGAGCCGTTTCGATAGGTTCGGGTCCAGCGCAGGCGCATCCGGATGAGCCTCCAGCCAAGCGGCGGCGGCGTCGTGGGGAGCCAGCCACGGCCGGACACGGCGGATGCGCTCCAGCCTGACCATCGCCTGCGACTCAATGTCCGCGGCCTCGTTCTGCTCAACCCGGCGAAGCTCCGCCGCCGCCCGCTCCCGTTCCAGCTTCAGCCACTGCTCCGGCTTCAGCAGGCTTTCTTCCTTGCGCTTGCGGGCTTCGGCGAATTTGTCCACCCACACGTAGAAGGGGCGTTGCGCGGAGCGGCGTGCCGGAGCCAGGGAGTCGCGTGTTTCCTCCAGGCCTTTGCGCACGGCGCGCAGGTCTTGCGTGCCACCAGTGCCGGAAACCAGGGCTGGCCCCAGTTCGCCATCGGACGCGAGCAGGTCTTTCTCACCCTGGCGCAGCCGATCGGTGTCGAGGGCAAACAAGCGTTCCAGCCGGCCGCGGTCGATGCGGCCAAGGAAGCGGGCAATGGTATCCGGTTCCAGGGACGAGCCATCGGCCTTGATCAGGGTGTTGCCTTGTCCCTTGCGGCGGCCGAAGCTGAAAGGCTGGCCGTCCGGGCCAACCGCCTGCGCCGTGATGCGCATGCCGGGATAGCCATACCGGAACCCCATGGGGCTTTGGCCGCCAATGCCGAACAGCAGGTCGCAGAAGGCCGCGCGCAAAACCGATTTGCCGCCGCCATTCGGCGCGAGCAGCAGGTTCAGCGTGCCAGGGCGTGGGTCGAAGGTGATGTGCTCCAATGCAAAATTGCCGTAGCGAGTCAGTGAAAGAGAGGTCAAGCGCATTCAGTCCTCACGCAGGCGGGCGAGCAACAGGTTGCGCGCGCGTTCAAGCAGGTTGGCCGGCAGTTCGCCACGCGCCGCGGTCGCCACAGCGGGGTGTTCGTCGCCGAGCGCGTCGCGCAGCCCGCTGAGGCGATCAAGCAACTCCTTGCTGTAACAGGCGGCGCTGGCGCCAAGGTCGGCATGGTCCAGGCGCTCGATCTCCGAGAACAAGGTGTTTGACGGGCCGCCGGCGCCTGCGGGCGGCCTGACGGCCACCGAGATGCTCTCGATCCAGACTGCATCAGGGCCGGCGAGGATCAGGGCCTCGGCTTGCAGCTTGGCGCGTGTCGCAGCGATGTCGCGGGTCAGGGCGGCGCAGGCCGCCGTGGCGCCCGTCAAAGCGATGCGGACCGCGAGAAGGCGGCCTTCGGCGGCGCAAAGCGCGTCCGCAAGGCAGGCGCGCGCCCGTGACAGAGCGGCGTCTTCGTCGGCCGCGCCTGTCATGTCGATCTCCACCTGCGCCCATCGGACGGTGTCGAACGGCAGGAACACAGGGGGTTCGGCGACGCGTCCATCGCTGACTCGGACCAGCATGGCGCCCTTTGGCCCGGTTTCCCGTATATGACGGCCTTGCAGGTTGCCTGGGTAGATGATCCAGGGGTCCTGGTTGAGCACCGTCCGGGTGTGGACATGGCCAAGCGCCCAGTAATGATAACCGTGGTTACGCAGGTCAATCAGGTTGGAAGGCGCGTAGTTCTCATGCCCGGGAAGCCCGTTCACGTTGGTATGCAGGATGCCAATGTTGAATTGTCCGGTCATTGGCATGGGATAGGTCCTGGTCAGGTCTTCCCGCACCGCCGCCGTTGCGAACCCCTGGCCATGGATAACGACGTTGAGATGCGGCAGCGGACAGGTTTCAACCTGCATCGCGCTCAACTGGCAGGCTGGCAGCGGCAGGTTGATATGCCGGGTTATGATGCTCTGGGCGTCATGGTTGCCGCTGATGGCGATGAACGGGATGTTAGCCCTGCTGAGCTTGCCGATTTCCCGTATCAGGAATTGCCCGGTTCGCCAGTCCTGCCAGTCGCCGTCATAAAGGTCTCCGGCC
>CAXTXZ010000218.1:0-6531 GCA_964248015.1 uncultured Rhodopila sp.
GCCAAATTCCGCATAGTCCAATCCTATGCCAGCGAAGGCTTTTATAGCGCACCACAGTCTGATTGGAACCGAGATGCGCTGTAGCACCTTGTTTTTTGGCAGATTCACGCCTCCAAACCTTTCGGCCCTTCGGCGATCTGCTATAGGTGGTTGAGCATATCCGAATAACCACCGGCCTGTTCCTGATCAGATGCCGCTCATTTCCGAACGGATCCGCTCCGCGAAAGCAAGCGCTCAGCCGTTGCTATCCCAGTAGAACATCTTGCTCGGCATGACGCCTACGCGGTTTCCAGGCCGATGCCGTGCACATCCGTGATGTGCATGCCCAGCCCGTCGATGCGCACCCCTTTTGCATCAGGCCGAACTCGGTCGCTTGCCTGATGATGTTGATGTTGGCACTGCCGGAGGTTGCCACGCCAAGCACCCGTGCGCCGCTTGCCTCCGCCTATAGGATGAAGGACGGGAAGGCCGTCGTGCCTAGGCTGAGCGAGGCGCGGAAGTGTCCTTCTTTGCCGCCGCGCACTCACGGCTGACTTCCCCTTATACCATGCCAGCAACCTAACCCGACATGGCACCAGCCGCTGCACGCTTTTCCAGCACGCGCTCACTCAAAACGGCACGTCGCCGCACACCGTGATGCGGTGCATGATGCGCGTCTCGGCCGGGTAATCATTGACCGCGAAATGCTGCACGCATCGGTTGTCCCAAAACGTCAGCGTGCCGGTTTCCCAGCGGACCCGGCAGGTGAACTCCGGCCGGATCGACTGCTTCATGAAGAAGTCGATCAACGGCTGGCTTTCCTCGTCGGTCATGCCGTCGAAATGCTGCACGTGGCCGCCGATGAAAAGCGACTTGCGGCCGGTTTCCGGATGGGTCCGCACCAGCGGATGGACGCTGGTTGTCTGCGCGTCGCCGGGGTCCTTGACCTTCATCTCGCTCATCTGGCGCGAGTAGCGCTCCTTGCGGGATTGGCCATTGTGCGACTTGGAGTTGTCGCCGACGCACACCGTGCGAAGCTGGCCGGCAAGGGCCTTCATCCCGTCGGACAGGCTCTCATAAGCAAGGTACTGGTTGGTGAACATCGTGTCGCCGCCAGCCGAGGGAACCTCCTTGGCGTACAGCATCGTGCCCATCGCCGGGCTGGGCGAGAACATCTGGTCGGTGTGCCAACTGCCGCCGAAGTTCTTCTTGTCCGTGGGCCGCTTGATGATGGCCAGGATCTCCGGGTAGTCCGGCATGCCTTCGACAAAGGGATGCAGGTGGATATCCCCCCAGCGGCGCGCGAAAGCCAGTTGCTGGTCGGGCGTTATGTCCTGGTCGCGGATCGCGATGACCAGGTTGTCGAGCAGGGCGGCGCGAAGCTCCGCCAGCACCTCGTCGGAAACATCCGTGGACAGGTCCACTCCGCGAACATCCGCCCCAAGCGAGCCGGAAATCTTCTGCACGTCGAGATGGCGGTACTGGGTGTTGCGTGGCGCGTTCATGAGCGAGGCCTCCCTTTGTTGCAGCCGATGATGACTCCGCCGACCAGGCGAAGCAAGCAACGAGACAGCATGGGAACCAGGGACGCTGGCGGAAACAGACATGCCGTGCTTATCGAGTTTTACGGAAAACCTCAGCCAGGTCGGGTATGTCGACGAACGGAAGCTGACGAAACATCGCCGCCACGGCCAGGTGGCGCTGAATGGAGCGCCTGGTCAGTGGCTATGCGTCCGTGAGTGCCAGCCTTGCATCGGTCGAGATCTTTCAGCACGTCCGCGTTGTCATGGGGATCGTGCTCGGCCTTGCCATCACGCGGCTGCTCACAGGCCTTGCTCGTTTCGTCCAGCATCCGGTTACGGCAAGGCCTATCTTGTCCATGTCGGCTGGGCGATCACGATCTGCTGACGCTTGTGCATTCCTGCTGGCGGGAAATCCGACTGATTGAGCTCCAGCACTGGGAATTCGAGATTTACCTTTTCCTCACAACCCACATGATCCTTCTGTTCCTGCTTTGCACGCTTCTGTTTCCCGACTTGATTGGCGATCGTGCAAGCCATAGGAACTCCTCATGTCCCGCCGCAACGGTTCTTCAGCATCTTCGCGGCGACAATCCTGTTCGATGTGGCTGACACCCTCATCAAGGGACCAGGGCATCACGCCCCGTTCGCCAGGGAGTGCCTGTTCAGGGCGCCAATCCATCCGACGTTGCGCGCGGTTGCCATCGGGACACCGAACTGGCGGTTCCACCAGTTCTTCGTGGCCGGCAGCCTGATCCACCAAATCACCTGGATCACGCGTTTCTTCAACAGCCTGAGTTGATGGCCCAGCTTTACAGCCGTTGGCGCCAATGAATATAGATGGCCGTGAACGTTGTCGCCATCTAATGTCCCGGTTCAGAAGTCCGCCATAGCGGGCGAACCCCTGAACCAAGCCACTAGTTCTTTGTTTTCAGTGACCTGCCAATCCCCTGCGCCCGTCGCAAGATACGACGAACTTCGGAGGCAGGGCACCATGGCACGTCGCAGTCCAGTTGAGACTGCGACGTGCCATGGCTCATTGTTTCCTAAGCAGATACACGCCTCCAGGCCTTTCAGCCCTTCGGTGATCTGCTATAGCGCAGTCATGGGGAATCCCCGCCCCAGGCGCGTTGCGCCACGGCGCGGCTTCGTGACGCTCCTGAAGGATCAGTTATGAAAACGTGGCTTGTTCTAACATGCGTGCTCATTCCTCTCGGCGGGTGTGGCGTGGACGACTGGATCAACCGGATGAACGCCGAGCGCTTTCGCAAGCAATGTGTCAGCCTCGGATTGACCCCCGGTTCGAACACGTTCGATAATTGCATGCTGCAACAATCCGCTCAGGACGCGGAAAAGAATCAGCGCATCCAGGATCGGGTGAACATGGATGAGGCCATTGATCGTCTGAAGAAGTAGCCGTTGCCGCGCCTTTGGCCGTCATGCTCTCCGCCTGAAAAGCACAGCCAGGATGGTGAACGCCGCGCAAGCGATCACGGCGAAGATCGGCAGCCCGTTCCGCGTCAGGTCCATCGCCACGCCGGCGGAGCCGGGCCCGATAAAGGCCCCTAGCCCCCATGCGACGGACATCACGGCGTAGACGGAAACAAGGTCGCCCCCCTGGAAGCGGCTGCCGACAACGGCCATCATGATTGTGTAGATGCCCACGAACAGGCCGCCCCATATGAACAGCAACGGGTAGGCCAGGAACGGCGTGTGCAGCAGATAAGGCCATGCCAGCGCCCCCAACGCCGACGCAAGGCCAAGGCCGATGACAAGCTTTCCCCGATCCACCCGGTCGCCCAGCCAGCCAATCGGAAGCTGCAACAGGATCGCCCCCAGCAGCAGCACCGACAGCAGCAGGGTCGCGGGCTCCTCTCGCCATCCAACGCGCATCGCGTAAAGCGGCAGGAACGACATGCCAGCGGTTTCCAGCGCCGCGTTGGCCAAGGTAGCGCCGATCGCCACCGGCGCCAGCCACAGGTACCGTAGCGGATTGGCATGGGCCGGGCGCTCGAACACCGGCGCCCTGACCCAAGGCATGGCGATCGAGAGCAGCGCCAGCAGCGCGAAGCCGCTCCCCAGCAGGTACGGCGGCAAACCATCCGTGCCGACAGCAGTGAGGATCACCGGGCCCAGCGCGAAGCCAAGCGACAGCGCCGCCGTGTAGATCGCCATGGTGCGCGCTCGCGCCGTCTCGTCACTCAGCTGGTTGAGCCAGGTCTCCGACATCACGAACAACGTCTCGGAGGCAGCGCCAAGCGCGATGCGCAGCGGAAACCAAAGCCAGATCGACGGCATCACTGGGAACAAGGCCAGCACCGCGGCAGCCGCGAGCAACGCCACCGCGATGGGCAGCTTCGGGCCGCTCCGCCAGGCGAGGCCAGGCAGCAACGGCGCGATCGCCAGCACGCCCACGGCATGCATCGCGGCATTGGCGCCGATGAAGCTCTTGTCGTAGCCGTGCTGGGCCAGGCTTAGCGCCAGCAACGGCGCGCTCAGCCCGTAGGTCAGGCCAAACGTCATGGCCGTGCCAACGATGGACGCAATGGCCGGGATGTTGGATTGCGTCGGATACCCTTCCGCGACCTGGGCCCGGCGGCGTTCCTCGTGGCGGCGGCGCGTCATCCGCAGGCGAGTGAACCAGCGCTCGCGCCGGTCCACGACATGCTGGAGCGTTTGCGCGTAATCCAGGATCAGCCCTGGCGTCCACGTCATGGCTTCGGCGCGCGCGCCACAGCGCCAGCAGCCACATGGCCGGATCGGTGAGCAGCAGCAACAGCGTCCGCCAGGTGTTGCCGTGCCCCAGGGCTCCTTCCACCGCCGCGTCCAGCGACAGGGCAACCGTGGAAGAGCAATTGCGCCTGGTAAGGTTGTAGACGTTCTGTTGCCGGTATATATCAAGGAAGGCCCGCAGCGCGGCGGCGTTGTAGCGCTCGAATCCCACCTCGCGATCGGGTCCGCGCCATTCCGCGCATTCTTCAGCCAAGGACGATTTGAAGCGCCCTGGCACATCATTGTCCGGGCCAGCGCGCAGGAGATGCCCGAAATCAGTCGGCGAGTGATCGATGTCGTTCGCCGGGCAGAGGCTGACATAGGTGTCCGGCGGCAAGGAAAGGGCGGCGTGGCCGGTCGAGATCACGCCGCCCTGGTCAATGGCGGCAATGTAGCGGTCAATGACAAGGCGGCGCCGCGCGTGGACGGCGGACCCGACAGGCGTCCAGACATGCACCGTCAGGGGCGCATCGCTGTCCCAGGACGCCGCCTGGGCTTGGGACGGATGCAGCAGGCCGCGCGCGTGCCAGTTGGGGCCGGCGAACAGTGGCAGGTCGGTCACCGAGGCGCCGGGCCGCAGCGCCCGCAATTGCAACCCGAGCCGGCACAAGCTCCAGGATGCGGCAAGCAGGGCGACGCCAATGCAGAACGGCACGGTATGGCGGTGCGGCACCGGCCAAGGCGCCCACACCAGTCCCGCCACGACGAATTCCATCCCAGCGACGATCAGGGCATGCCGCCAACGCGCCGAGCGAATCGTCGCCGCAGCCGCGATGCGGAACACGCCATCAATCAGCAGCGCCGTGCCGAGGAGGATGGTGGCGACAATGTTGTCGTCCCATGGCACGTCGATGGCGAGGAAGCCCAGAGCGAAGAACCCAAGCGATTTGAGCACAGGGATCGTCGCGTTCGGAAACCCGATCGCCGCCAGCGCCAGCAGCCGCGCCACGCCTTCAATGACAAATGCCACGCCAATGATGTCGGTTGAGGCGATGATCGCGCTGTCGAACAGGTCGCCGATGAAGACAAGGCCCAACGCCAGGCAGAAACCGGACAGCGCGACAAGCGCCCACCAGTAAGCCCGCAGCGGCCTTGCCCCGAGAAGCAGGAGCACCAACCGGATCATGATATCTTCCGCTTGAGGGTTTGAAGCCGGAACATGGGCTATGGCTTATGGAAAAGATTGCGACCCGTCATCCGCCCGCCTGGTTCAGGCAACGGTGACTTCCGTCCTCACCGAGTTGGCGATGAAGCAAGCCTCGTGGGCCTGGTGGTGCATGTGCTCCAGCGTGGCCTCGTCCGGCGCCGCGCCCGTCCACTCGACACGAGGACGCAGGACCACCTTGGTGACCGCCTGCTTGCTGAGCGAAACGGTTTCCATCACGCCCTGCGCGTGGTCACGATAAGCAGCCGCAACGAAGCCGGCAAGGCGCGCGACGTGCAGGAAGGACAGCATGTGGCAGTTGGAAAGGGCGGCGACCAGCATCTCCTCCGGATCGATGGCCGCCGCCACGGCCCATTTGCCGACCACGTGCGGGGACGCCGAGGCGGGAACGCTTATCCCGCCGTCAAAGCTGACAGTGTGGCCACGGCTGTAACGGCCGGCCAAGAAGTCTTCGCCCTCTTTCAAGGTCCACAAGACATCTGCGGTGTAAGTCGCCATCAAGCCTCGCATCCCATACGGTTGGCCGGACACTCAAAGCCGCCCACGACTTGCCCCGCAAGGGCCGCAAGCGAAAGCCAGGGCGACATCAGCCTGACTGGAACAGTCTGGCTAACAAGGTTGCTCGCCAAAACAATGAGACAGGGCCACGCTGGCCGTTTACGGCCATCTCCAAAGCGCTCTAGTGTCTTGGTTCAGAAGTTCGCCATGGTGGGCGAACCCCTGAACCAAGACACTGGCTCCTTGTTTTCAGTGACCTGCTTATCCCCTGCGTTCGCCGCAAGATGCGACGAACTTCGGGGACAGGACACTAGTACATGTGCTGCCCGCCGTTGATGGAAAGCGTCGATCCCGTGACGAACTCCGCCTCGTCCGCCGTCAGGAACGACACGCCCCGCGCGATGTCCTCCGCCCGGCCGAGGCGGCCGATCGGGATCTTCGCCACGATCTTGCGCAGCACCTCGCCCGGAACCGCCCGGACCATTTCCGTGTCAACGTAGCCCGGCGCGATCGCGTTGACGGTGATGCCGTAGCGCGCGCCTTCCTGCGCCAGCGCCTTGGTGAAGCCGTGGATGCCGGACTTGGCGGCGGCGTAGT
>CAXTXZ010000219.1:0-6516 GCA_964248015.1 uncultured Rhodopila sp.
GGCGGATCGCCGGAGGGGCGAAACGGCCCGAGGCGTGAATCTGCTTGGAAAACAACAAACTACAACGTTACGTTGTAGCCAGCCGGTCCTCTTGCCCTTGTGCCGGCTTGCCTCGGGCTGTTTGGTGGCGCAGCCCCGAATGCACCCCCAGGCATGATGTCGGCGCCGGACGGAAACGCCCTAGCCTCCTGAAGCGTCCGCGGGTTGGGCAACGCGCAGGTTGATGCGGCGTGGCGCGTTGGCGGATGTATCGGCGATTTCCTCGGTCGCGTTCCAAGGCCGCTCCGCCGCCGGCCGAAGATCGGACGGCACTGGGTTTATATTGGGCAGCGGCGCGGGCCGTGCGACGCGGATGCTGACAGCGCCTGTGTCAGGACGGTTATAGATGAACCCATAGGTTGGATAAACCGAACCGAACTCGCCACCCTGCGGAAGCTCGACACGCACGGCCGACCAGTTGTTCGCCTCGGAGACGTCCACCACGGCGACATTGTGCGAAATGCCCCCGCGCATGGCATGGCTGGGCCAGTTTGCCTGGTCAACAATGATCTGACGGGCGTTCACCAGGCGCGTGACAACCGCGACATGGCCAAGGCGCATGCGCCCGTTGGCACGGAAATTCAGGATGCTGCCGGGTTCGGGCTGGTCGCCACGCGCATATTGCCCTGCCGCCTTGTCCCACCACTGCCAAGCGTTGCCAACCACCATGATGCCGGAGACTTGGCGGGCGTACGGCACGCAGGAGATGCCCCACGATTGCGTCGCGCCTTGCCGGGCACGATGGCCTGCTGGGGACATTGGTTGGGTAAAGAGGCCATGCCCAAATGTTGCATGCCCAAATGTTGCATGATAGCCGGCCGTGGGAATAAAATAGCCATTCTGGTGGCCCATGGCCACGGCATTATGCTGGAAAACTTGATGAGTCTCGGTCGCGTCAGCCAAAATGGGCATGCTGAACAGAAGCGTCGACCCCAAAAGACAAGCATTTATTCCTCTTTTTGAAATCCTCATCAACGCCATCTCCCCGAATCGTCCAATTCGATCAAGGCGGTACCAGCAGGATTACGAAGGTGACAACCCTCCACTGAGTATTTTTTGCATGCATCAATCTATTTCGCGACTTTACCCGTGTGGATAACAATAGAAAATAAGACATTTAACCTAATATTTTCAGTTCGATTCAAATGTAGTCAGACTTGTTTTTGAAATTGCCTATTTTAGCTGTTTTGGCTCATAATTATTCCGCTTATACTTTATGGCTGATCTTGTCGGCAAATATACCTGACGCTTGAACCCTGCCTCGTGCGTTCAGGAGCATCCACATGTGACAGCTTTGAAAGGAAATCCCATATGCAAGCGGTGACATCGCGAATCGTTCAGGTCGGCAATCTCCAGATTGGCAATGATCGCCCGTTTGTGCTGATTGCAGGGCCGTGCCAAATCGAATCGCGTGCCCACGCGCTGGAAGTCGCTCACGCGCTGCGCGACATTTCCGCGCGCGCCGGCGTGCCGATCATCTACAAGTCCAGCTTCGACAAGGCCAACCGGACCAGTGCGTCAGCCGCCCGGGGCGTTGGCCTGGACGCGGGCTTGCGCATTCTGGCGGACGTCCGCGCCGCGACGGGCCTGCCGGTGCTGACGGACGTGCATGGCGCGGAGCAATGCCAGCCGACGGCGCAGGCCGTGGACGTGCTGCAAATCCCCGCCTTCCTGTGCCGCCAGACCGACCTGCTGATCGCGGCCGGGGAAACCGGCAAGGCGATCAACGTGAAGAAAGGCCAGTTCCTGGCGCCATGGGACATGGCAAACGTCGCCGCCAAGATCGCCAGCACCGGCAACCACAACATCCTGCTGTGCGAGCGCGGCGCGAGCTTCGGCTACAACACGCTGGTCACCGACTTCCGCGGTTTGCCCATCATGGCCCGGACCGGCTACCCGGTCGTGGTCGACGCCACCCATTCCGTCCAGCAACCGGGAGGGCAGGGCACGTCATCCGGTGGCCAGCGGGAGTTCGCCCCAATCCTGGCCCGCGCCGCCCTGGCCGTCGGCGTCGCCGCCGTGTTCATCGAGACGCATCCCGATCCGGACCACGCCCCAAGCGACGGGCCGAACATGATTCCGCTTCGCGAGATGGAGAGGCTTGTGACCCGCTTGGCCGCATTCGACCGGCTGGCCAAGCATAATGCCTAGTATAATCTTTTATAAACAACAAATTGCTAAATTTAGCTAGCACGTCAAGCGATAAACCCGCCGCGCGGTCCCGGCGAAGATCGCGGCTTTTTCATCGGTCGAGCAGCCCGACGCCAGCCGCTTCAGGGCATTGAACAAGGCGGCGAACCCGATGCCCATCTTCTCCACGGGAAAGTTGCTCTCGGCGATGCAGCGCTCCGCGCCGAACAGCTCGATGCAGGTTTCCACGTAAGGCCGCCAATGCGCCGCGAGCTGCTCCGACGAGGGCGGCGCATCGATCCCCATGTAATCATACGCGGCGAGCCGCATCATCATCCCGCCCAGCTTCATGGTGACGTTCTGGCATTTCGCCAGTTCGGTGACGCAGCGCTTCCAGTCGGCGAAGACCTCGTCCTGCTTGCCGGCGTAGCGGCCATAGCCGAGCGGCCCGCCGCAATGGCCGACAATGATGTTGGCGGCGGGAAACGCGCGGGCAAGGTCGGTGATCTCCGGCATCTGCGGATGGAAGGCCCACGCATCCAATGACAACCCCAGCGCCGCCAGGGCCGCCATGCCGGCGCGGAAGTCGGGCCGAAGGTACAGCCCCGGTTGCAGGCCGGGCGCGCTGTTGCCGATCACCGGGTCGGCGTCATAGCCAGCCGAGTGGCGCACGCCGCGAAACCGCCCGCCACCGGCGCGGACATGGGCCTCCAGCACCGGCGTCACCCAGTCTCCGGCGGTCAGGTCGGCATGGCCGACAATGCCGGCGGCGACGCGGGTCTTGCCATGGCCGCCGCTGTCGCTCATGGCGGCGATGCCGGCGACGAACTCGGTTTCGCCGACCGGACGCATCCGCGCCGGGCCAGTGGCGCGATACATCGAGTGGCATTGCAGGAAGACGCTGCCGACAATGTTGTGGCCGGTGGCGCAGTCGGCCAGGAACTCGCGCAGCAGATAGCGGAACGCCGGCACGTCCCACGCCTCGCCGGTGGCGCTGCCGGCGCGATGCCACAGGTGATGATGCGTGTCGATGATCGGCAGGTCAGGGTCAATGATCGGTTCGGCCGGCGCGCGCAAGCCAAGCCTCCCGAGGCGGAAAGATTCGGCCGAACGCGGTCTTGCCCTGCATGACGCTTCCCCCTCAGCCCTCCGCCACCGCCGGGTAAGGCTGCTCCCATTTGTCCAGGAAGACGATGTCGGACAGCTTGCCGCGTCCAACCGGGCCGAAATTGCCCATGGGATAGCCGATCGGCAGGATGGCGTAGGAATGCACGCCCTGCGGCAGCCCCAGCGCCGCCTCGGCCTCCTTGGCGTAAAGCAGGTGCCGAGTCGTCAGCGTCGAGCCCAGGCCCAGCGCGCGGATCGCCAGCAGCATGTTCTGCACCGCCGGATAGATCGAGGCGCCCGCGCCGCGCCCGGGATTAGGCCCATCCTTCAGGCAGGCGACAATCCACACCGGCGCCTCGTGGAAATGCTCTGTCAGGTATTCCACCGCGCCATGCTGGCGGGTGTATTTCTCCGCCGTGACGCCGGGCGGCGGCGCGCTGGAGGCGTAACGCGGGCCGATGACTTCCTCGAACGCCTTCTTGTACCAGACCTGGACGGCTTTCTTGATCATGGTGTCCTTGATCACCAGGAAGCGCCAGGTCTGCGTGTTGCCGCCGTTGGCCGCGGCGGTTCCGGCCTCCAGGATTTGCTTGATCAGCGCGTCCGGCACGGGGTCCGGCTTCAGCCGCCGCATCGAGCGCGTGGCGCCAATGATCTCGAACAGGTCCGGCATGGCCTACCTCCCCCTTAAAGCCGCTTCACTGGCGCGACGCCACCCGAGCCCGAGCGCCCGCCGTCGATGACAATGTGCGTCCCCGTGACATCCCCCGACAGGTCCGAGCACAAGTACAGCACCGCTCCGGCGACTTCCTCCGGCAGCGCGTAGCGCCCTGTCGGAATGCCGGCGGTGGTCGCGGCATGCACCCGTTCCGGGTCGCCTGGATTCCGCTGCGCCTCCAGCGATCGCATCATGCGGGTTTCCACCGGGCCGGGGCAGACCGCGTTCACCCGAACGCCCAGCCCCGCCACGTCGGTTGACGCCACCTTGGTCAGCCCCAGCACCCCGTGCTTGGACGCGACATACGCCGCCATGCCAGGGGAACCAAACAATCCGGCGACCGAGGCCGTGTTGACGATGGTCCCGGCGCCTTGCCTCAGCATCACCGGCAGCACATGCCGCATCCCGAGGAACACGCCCTTCAGGTTGACCGCGATAACCTGGTCAAAGACATCCTCGTCGTACTCCTGCGTCGGCGTCACCTTGCCCTCGATGCCCGCGTTGTTGAAAAAGCAGTCAATGCGGCCATGGCGCCCAAGAGTCGCCTCGACATAGTCCCTGACAGCCGATGACCGCGTGACATCGGCCTGGACGAAAGCCGCCGTCCCGCCTTGCT
Organism: uncultured Rhodopila sp.; assembly: GCA_964248015.1. Classification (GTDB taxonomy): domain Bacteria; phylum Pseudomonadota; class Alphaproteobacteria; order Acetobacterales; family Acetobacteraceae; genus Rhodopila. The sequence continues at coordinate 4,611 of CAXTXZ010000219.1, forward strand.
GCTCAACGACATCGACCGTCGCCTGGCCAAGCCCCGGATCGGCATCAACCACCATCACCTTCGCGCCGCGCCGCGCAAAACCCAGCGCGGTCGCCCTGCCGATGCCGCCGCCGCCGCCGGTGATCAACGCCACCTTGCCCGTGAAATCCATTTCGTTTCCCCTGTTTCCATGTCGATGCCGCATGTGGGCCGGCCAGCTTCTCCATGCCCGGCGGTCCCGGCCTGCTAAACCACCTTGCCGGCGTGCAGCGCCGCGATCTCCTCGGCGCCGTAGCCCAGTTCCGCCAGCACCGCGTCCGTATGCTCCCCGGCCTCCGGCGTCGCCGTCCGCACGCTCCAGGGCGTGCGGCTCAATTCGATCGGCTGGCCGACGACCTCCACCTCTCCCAGCACCGGATGCGGCACCGTGCGCGTCATCCCGAGATGCCGCACCTGCGCATCCTCGAACACCTCGTTCATCCGGTAAATCGGCCCGCTCGGCACGCCCGCCCGGTTCAGCGCCTCGATCCACGCCGCCGAGGCCCTGCCACGGGTGATCGCCTCGATCGCCTCGTTCAGGGCGTCCCGGTTCTCCGACCGCGCGCGACCCGAGGCGTAGCGCGGATCGGTGGCCAGATCCTCCGCCCCGATGGCCTTGCACAGCCGCCGGTAAATGTCGTCGCCCGCGGCAGCGATGTTGATGTAGCCGTCTGCAGTGGCGAAGACGCCGGTCGGGATGCTGGTCGGATGGTTGTTGCCAGCCTGGCCCGGAACCTCCTTGGCGATGGTCCAGCGCGCCGCCTGGAAATCCAGCATGGAGATCTGCGCGCCCAAGAGGGAGCTTTTCACCCACTGCCCTTCGCCCGACTGCTCGCGTTCCAGCAGGGCGACCAGGATGCCCATGGCGGCGAAGATGCCGGCCGTCAGGTCGGCCACGGGTATGCCGACGCGCATCGGCCCGCGCCCCGGCTCGCCGGTGATGGACATCAGCCCGCCCATGCCCTGAGCGATCTGGTCAAAGCCCGGACGGTCGCGATACGGCCCATCCTGGCCAAAACCGGAGATGCTGGCATAAACGATGCGGGGGTTGATCGCCTTCAGGCTCTCGTAGTCCACGCCGAGGCGGAACTTCACGTCCGGGCGATAGTTCTCAACCACCACGTCGGCCTGCGCGACAAGCCGCCGCATCACCGCCAGCCCCTCGGGCGCCTTCAGGTTCAGCGTCAGGCTGCGCTTGTTGCGGTGCAGGTTCTGGAAGTCGGGGCCATGCCGCTCCCCGCCCAGGCCGGCGTCGCCCTCGGGCGATTCGATCTTGATGACATCCGCCCCCCAGTCGGCCAACTGCCGCACGGCGGTGGGGCCGGCCCGCACGCGCGTGAGGTCGATGACCTTGAAGCGGGCCAATGGGCCGTTTGTCATGGGATCATTCCTTGCGGCTGTCGCGAAACCGGACTGTCGCATGGAACCATGAAACGGTCGAGGCGGTCCGGGGCCAGGCTCATGTCCCGGCCTGACCTTCGGTGGGGATGGAACGCCGGTTCAGGCCGCGCTATAGCGGATCGCCGGCGGGCCGAATGCATGAATCTGCTTAGGAAACAATGAGCTATGGCACGCCGCAGTCCCAACTGGGCCGCGACGTGCCATGGGCTGCGCGAAAAGCCGGCGCGGGAGGCCAAACAGTCAGGGAAGTATCATCATGAAGAAAACCTATGCGGGCGCCTGTCACTGCAACCGTGTCCGGTTCGAGGTTGACGCCGACCTGGACCATGTCCGTGTCTGCGACTGTTCCATCTGCCGGCAGCGCGGGGCGCTGATCCATCGCGTGCAACCCGACTGCTTTCGGCTGCTGACCCCGCTTGAAGACCTGGCGCTCTACCAATTCCACACCCGGACGGCGAAGAACTACTTTTGCCCCACCTGTGGCATC
>CAXTXZ010000220.1:0-6506 GCA_964248015.1 uncultured Rhodopila sp.
GGCGAAGCGCCACCGGGGTTCTACCCCGCCGTCACGCAATGCCCAACGCCTTGGCGCGAAACCGCCACCCCGCCTGTTCCATGAAGGTCCATCCCATGAGATCACTCAGACTTTCCGCCGTCATCCTGGGGCCGCTGCTGCTGCTTCAGGCATGCGACAGCCAACCCACGGGCCCAACGGTGGCGGTCATGCCCGCGCCGAACAAGCCGTTCGAGGTCTTCCAGAGCGACCAGGGCCTGTGCAAGCAATTCGCCGCGGGCGAAGTCCAGGGCGGCGCGCAGCAAGCCAACAACCGGCAGATCGGCACGGCAGTCGCCGGCACCTTGGTTGGGACCGGCCTGGGCGCTGTCCTCGGCGGCGGACGTGGCGCGGCGATCGGCGCGGGGGCCGGCATACTGGGCGGCGCAGCAGTGGGCGCGGGGCCTTCAGGACATGCGCAAAATGGCATGCAGCAACATTATGACCTGGCTTACTCGCAATGCATGTACGCGCGCGGCAACATGGTTCCTGGCTTTCAGTCCGCCGTGGCGTCCGCGCCGCCTGGCTACGCGCCTGGCTCGCAACTTGCGCCCGGATATGCGCCTGCCTCGCAAGCAGCGCCAGGGTACGCGCCGAATGCACAACCACAACAAGGTTACGCGCGGTACCGTTGATGGCCTATCGGCCTGCCTGATTCCTTTGCACTCTGTCTGGCGCTGATCCGGGAATTTGGCCGTCGTGGCCGGCCTGTGGCGCGGGCATCATCCGGCAATGCCATGGAGCGCCGCAAGTCGACCGACGCCCGGCTTCAGCCGACGCAGGAATAGCTTGGCCTCGCAGCGGGCGGCAAGCTTTCAGCTTGCCAGGGACCGCGCGGTCTGGCCGAACAGGATCTTGCGGGCGGCCTCGGTGTGCTGGCCGGCGCGGCGCAGGTCCTTGCCCAGGTCCACGCCGCGCTGCACCGCGGGTCGCGCCTTGATCAGCTCCCGCCAGCGCGACACGTTGGGAAATTCGTCAAGCGGCTGGCCGAGCGGCTTGGCGATCAGCACCCACGGCCAGCAGATCATGTCGGCGATGGAGTAATCGTCCAGGATAAAGGGCCTGCCCTCCAGCCGGCGTTCCAGCACGCCGAGGCAGCGGTTGTACTCGCCGGCGTAGCGCTTGCGCGCATAGGCATGGTCGCCGTCCTGCACGCTTTTCGCGTAGTTGACGAAGTGGCTGAGCTGCCCCGCCATTGGGCCGAGGTTGCCGACCTGCCAGAACAGCCACTCCAGGCACTCCTTCCGGCCGACGGCGGAGGTTGGCATGAACCGGCCGGATTTCTCCGCGAGGTGGATCAGGATCGCGCCCGATTCAAACACCGGCAAGGGGCCGTCCGGGGCGTCGTGATCGACGATGGCCGGCATGCGGGCGTTCGGGCTGATCGCCATGAAGTCTGGCTGGAACTGGTCGCCGGCACCGATGTTCACCGGCTTCAGGGCATAGGGCAGCCCGGTTTCCTCCAGCATGACCGAAACCTTCCAGCCGTTCGGCGTCGGCCAGTAATGGAAGTCGATCATGCCGCGTGCTCCCGCGTGGTGAGGGTTTCGATCTCGGCGGGGCTGTAGCCGAGTTCGGCCAGCACCTCGGCGGTTTGCGCGCCCAGCGCCGGGCCGCCCTGGCGCAGGGTGGCGGGGGTTTCCGAGAACCGCGCGGCGGGGCGCGCCTGGCGCAGCGGGCCCGCCTGCGGATGCTCGGTTTCCACCACGATGCCGTTGGCGACGACCTGCGGGTTTGCCAGCATCCCGGTGCGCGTCAGCACCGGGGCGCAGGGCACGCCCTCCTGGGCCAGCCGGTCCAGCCAGTCCTCGGCGGTCCCCGTCAGCAGCACCTCCTGGATCATCGCCAGGCGCTCGTTGATGTGGCGCTGGCGCAGCGCCGGCGTCTTGAAGCGCGGGTCTTCCAGCCATTCGGGCTTGCCGAGGGCGCGCGTCAGGGCGAGCCATTCGCGGTTGGTCTGCACGGCGGCGGTGATGGCGCCCGTCGCCGTCTCGTAGATCAGGTCGATGAAGCTGGCGGCTTCCTGCTGCGGGATGTCCTCGCCCACAAAGGTTTGGCTGCCCATGTCGGAGCCCCAGAGAAAGGCCACCACCGTGTCGAGCATCGACAGCCGGACGTGCTGGCCCTGGCCGGTGCGCTCGCGCGACAGCAAGGCGGCGGTGATCGCCTGCGCGGCGGCCATGCCGGTCACCTTGTCGGGCACGATGGTCCGCATCAGCCTCGGGCGCTCGGCGTCCGATCCGGCCTGCACCGAGGCCAGGCCAGAAACCGCCTGGATCAGCGGGTCGTAGACCGGCTTCTGGGCATAAGGGCCGGTTTCGCCGAAGCCGCTGATCGAGACGTAGACCAGGGCAGGGGCGACCTCCCGCAGCGCGTCCTCGGACAGCCCCATGCGGTCGGCCACGCCGGGGCGGAAGTTCTGCACGAAGACGTCGGCGGTGGCGACCAGCCGCAGCAGGGCGTCGCGGGCGGCGGGGCGCTTCAAGTCCAGCGCCACCGAGCGCTTGTTGCGGTTGTTGTTGAGGAACGACGCCGAGAAGCCGTTGCGCCGGTTGTTGGCGGCCCGCGTGTGGTCGCCGCCGTCGGGGTTCTCCACCTTGATCACGTCCGCGCCCTGGTCGGCCAGCGTCATCGTCGCCAACGGGCCGGAGATCATCGAGGTCAGGTCTACGATTCGGTATCCGTCCAACGGTCCTGGCATGGGGGTTCCTGAAGCGAGTTGCCGCCAGGATATGGGCGCGGCGGCCGGGCCGCAATGCGCTGCGGGGTTTTGCGGGAGGCCGCGAAGGGAACTTAACGGATTGTTAACGTTTTTGCCTTATGGTCAGGCGATGGACCTCACCGTCTGCATCTGCACGCATGACCGCCCGCGCTACGTGCGCGATTGCCTGGACGGGCTGGCTCGGCAAACCGTCCCTCGGGACCGCTTCTCGGTCCTCCTTGTTGACAGCGCGTCCCCGGTGGGTTCGGCGGCCGAGCTGCTGAAGCTGGCGGCGCGTCACGACGCGCGACTGATCCGGCTTGAGCAGCCGGGCCTCAGCCTTGCGCGCAACGCCGGGGCCTGGGCGGCGCGGTCGAAATACATCGCCTACATTGATGACGACGCGATCCCGGCAGCCGACTGGGTGGAGGCCATCCTGGCGTCGGTCGCCGAACCCGGACGTCCGCCCGCCTTGATCGGCGGCCGCATCCTGCCGCGATGGGAAGCGCCACTGCCAGGCTGGTGGCCAGCCTCGCTGCGCGGCGTGCTGTCGATCATCGAGCACGAGGGACGCGGCGAGTACCGCACGTCCTCGGTGCCCAAGGGCCTGGAGCCCTACGGCGCGAACATAGTGGTGCATGTGCTGTCCCTGCTCGCCGCCGGCGGGTTCGCCGGCGCGGCGGGCCGCCGTGGCGACATGTTGCTGTCTGACGAGGACGTGCAGCTTGCCTGGACTTTGCAGGATGCGGGCTATTCCGTGCGGTACGATTCGCGGATCGTCGTGCATCACCAGATCCAGGCCCGCCGGCTGGACCCTGAGTGGCTGCTGGCGCGGCTTTACTGGCAGGGCGTGTCCACGGTGCTGACGCGTCGCCTGATCCATGAGCCGCGGACGGTGTGGCGGGAGTTGCCCCGCCGCCTGGCGGTCGCCTGCCTGTTCGCGCCCGCCGCGCTGATCCCACGGCGGTCCACGTTCCTGCTCGCCGCGCGCTGGCGCCTGGCCTATGCGTCCGGTTTCGTCCGCGCGGCCCTGGGGCGGGCGGTCACCCACGCCGCGAGCAAGCAGGCCAAGGCGCCGCTGGCCGCCTGATCCCGTGCCGCCGAGGGCAGGGCGCGCGGCGCTGCTGGCGCGCTGATGGCCGGCGCGAACATGCTTGCGAAAATGTGATGGTCTCGCCTACGAGATGCCGGTGACCGGCTGACCCGCAAGTCCGCCACCTCTCCTGCCGCGGACATTGCAGCGTCCTGATGCCTCCTGATCCCTCCGTCGCAGACCTGCTGGCGCGCATTCCGCTTTCGGCGCGGACGATCCTGGATGTGGGGTGCGGCCGTGGCGCCCTGGCGGCGGCGCACCGGAGGCTGAATCCGGTGGCGCGATGGCGGGGGATCGAACGCGAACCGGCCGCGGCGAGGCTGGCCGCGGCGCACTTCCACAAGGTCGCGACGGCTGACGCCGAGGCCGACCCGATGCCGTTCGACGTGCCGGAGGGCCTCGACTGCGTGATCTACCGCTCGGTCCTGCCGCGCCTGGGCGACCCGTGGGCGCTGGTCCGCCGCCATGCGGAGGCGCTTGGCCCGGATGGCGCCATGCTGATCCGCCTGCCCAATCCGGCCTACTGGCGGCTTGTCGAAAGTGTGCTGCTCGGGCGCCATGACGGCGACGAGGACGACGCCGTGCCGTTCCATTGGCACAACGCGGCCAGCACGCGGCGGCGGATCGCGGAGGCCGGCCTTTTTCTCTGCGATGTCACCCAGCAGGAGGTGGAGCGCGGCGACGTGGACCCGTTCGTCAAGACGCTGGCCCCGGCGCTGGACGCGCTTGGTGTCGATCCCGCCGATTACGCCAGGCGCGCCGCTTCCAGCCACCTGGTCTGGCGGGTCACCAAGCAGCCGCGCCGGCGGTTGATCCTGTCAGGCAACATGCTGGCGCCGGTGGGCGGCGTGTCGGACGTGCGCGTCGTCCAGCCGATGCGGGCGCTGGCGAGCGATCCGGCGTTGCGCTGCGACGTCACCAACCAGGTTGACCTGCGCGCCCCGGCTGACGGCTTCCCTCGGATCTTCATCCTGCACCGACCGGCGCTGATGGGACAGCAGGGCCGGGAATTCCTGCGCGCGCTCACCGAGGCCGGGCACCTCGTGGTGACCGAGTTCGACGACCATCCGGATCACTTCGAGATGATGCGGAGGGGCGGCGAAATGTCGTTCCGCGACGTGCATGCGCTGCAAACCAGCACGACGGCGATGGCGCGGGCGCTGCGGCCCTACAACACCGAGATCGCCGTCTTCCCGAACGCCCTGGCCGCCCTGCCGGAGATCCGCAACTTCGCCGATCCGGACTGCCTGACCTTGTTCTTCGGCGCGCTCAACCGGGAGGCCGAGTGGCGGCGCCTGATGCCGGCGATCAACGACATTGCCAGGATGGCGAATGGGCGCCTGAGGTTCCAGGTGGTGCACGACAAGGGTTTCTTCGACGCGCTGGAAACGCCGCGCAAGAGCTTCACCCCGACCTGCGGCTACGACGCCTACCTGCATATCCTCGGCGGCTGCGAGATCTCGTTCATGCCGCTCTCGGACACGGTTTTCAACCGCTGCAAGTCCGACCTGAAGTTCATCGAGGCAGGGGCGTGCCGGGTCGCCGCGCTGGCCAGCGCCGTGGTCTACGGCGACAGCATCGACGACGGGGCCAACGGCCTGCTGTTCCGTGATCCGGCGGCGTTCAGCACGCAGTTGCTGCGCCTGGTCTCGAACCCGGACGAGGCGCGCGCGCTTGGCGACGCGGCTCGCCGCACCGTGGCCCGGCATCGCATGCTGGCCTATCAGGTGGCCCCCCGGATCGCCTGGTACCGCTCCCTGTGGGCGCGGCGGCGCATCCTGAATGAGGCGCTGCGCAGCCGCAGGCCGCCGTAGGTCAGCTTCCCCGGTAGGTGGTGTAGGTCCAGCCGCCCAGGAGCAGGGGGATGTGGTAGCGCCCCTCGGGCTCGGAGACGCCGAAGCGGATCGGGATGATGTCGTAGAACGGCGGGTCGCTGACGTTGGGCTGCCCGGCGAAGTAGTCGCCGACATGGAAGCGCAGCTCGTAGCGGCCCATGCGCAACGGCCCGTCGTCGTGCAGCGGACGGTCGGTGCGGCCGTCGAGGTTGGTGACGCTTTCCCCGAGCCTGGCGCCCTCGCGCAGCAGTTCGATGCGAACGCCTTCGGCCGCCCGGCCTCGCACGGTGTCCAGCACATGGGCGGACAGATGCCCCCTGGTCGGCGGCAGTCCGGCCCCGGTGACGCGGTCAACCAGGCGGAGCCGGGTGATGTGGCCGATTTCCGCCAGCGCCGCCGCGATTTCCCCATCCGGCTCATGCGCCAGCCGCCGTTCCAGGGCGCGCAGCACGAAGGGCGGGGTCAGCCTGCGGACGCAGGCGATGAAGGGGATGCCGAATTTGGCTTCGTAGGCCGACGCGGCCGCCTCGAAGCGCGCGAGGCCGTCGCCCAGGCTGGCCATGCCCAGGCCATCCTGCTCGGCGCGGGAGGAGGCGGTCAGGCTTGGGTCCGCCAGGGCCTTGGGCGAAAGCGGCGGATGGCCGCGCAGGAACGCCAGGCGCCGGTCGCGCGGGGCAGACTGGACAGCCGCCATCAGCGCGCCGTGCAGCGCTGTCACCGTCGCGAAAGGCCGTTGCGAGACGACGGCCTCGGCCACCCAGGGGGCATGCTCGAAGACGCCGTCCAGAACCTGGGCGAAGGCGTCGGGGGGCATGGCGTTGAGCTGGTCCAGCGTGTGCATCTTTGTCCCCTGTGGTGT
>CAXTXZ010000221.1:0-6504 GCA_964248015.1 uncultured Rhodopila sp.
TTGGGCATGGCCACCGCTTCGGATAATCATGATGCTGCGTATATGATCAATGCGCCAGACGACGTAATGGCCTTGGCGCGTGGCCATGCCTCAAACCGATCAGGCCACCGCCCTATCCCTGGCGCCCTGGCCAACAGCCGAATCTTGGTGGTCGGAAAGGGATTGCCTTGGCTTCTGGCGGAAGTCTTCAAACTGTCAAAGTCGCTGTTTGATCCTGAGGTATTCTCCCAATATCACGCCTCGAATCAACTCCATGTTTGTCTTGCTCGGCATGCGAGGCCGCGCTCAGGTTATTCCCCCTTCATATGACTGCCAAGGAACGTGGTGACCGCAACGCAGGAGGCTGCACAGGCTGGGATGAGATCATATGACACTCTCCGCTGTCCGCGCACGGCACGGAAATTCTGACATGATCCGCCGCATGTTGCATGGGCTGAGCCACAGGCCAGTGGTTTCCAGCCGTGCGTGGGCATGAGCGCTCCCTTTCTCGCCTGCATGGCCGCCGCCGCGGCTTTCTACCACTTGCCGCCACGTGTCTTGCCTGCGATTCAGGTGGTGGAAGGCGGCAAGCCGGGGTCTGTGCAGATCAACGCCAACGGCTCCGCCGACCTTGGCGTGATGCAGGTCAACACGATCTGGCTCGATCCGCTGGCGCGCTACGCGCGCATGGCGCAACCGGCTGTCGCGCAACGCCTGGTCGATGATCCTTGTTTCAACATCGCCGCCGCCGCCGCGATCTTGCGCGTGTACCTGACAGAGGCGCATGGCAACCTGATGGCGGCGATCGGTCACTACCATTCGCATGCCCCTGGGCTTGCCTCGGCTTACCAAACCAAAGTATTGGCCGCCGCCATGACGCTTTTCAGCGCGCGCCGGCCCTCAGGCCGGTAACGGTTCCCCAGCCAACCAGGTTACCAATGAGCAAACGTCCCCGCCGTGACGAACGTGGCTTCACGCTGCTTGAGCTTCTTGTCGTCATCGCCATCCTTGGCCTGCTGATCGGCCTTGTGGCGCCAGCCGCGCTGCGTCAGCTTGGCAGCGCCCGCGCCTCCGTCGCTCGGCAGTCCATCGAGCGTGTCGCTTCCATCCTCGACCTGTACAAGCTGGATGTCGGCAGCTATCCAACCACCGACCAGGGCCTGCGCGCGCTGGTCGAACAGCCCACGGGCGTCGCCAACTGGAACGGCCCTTACTTGAAAGGCAACCTGCCGGTTGATCCGTGGAATCGGCCGTACGCCTACCGTGACCCCTCCGCCCGCGCCGGGCACGATTTCGACCTGTGCTCCGCCGGACCGTCTGGAACCGGCGGCGACCAGGAGATTTGCAACCAGTGACTACTGTTCCGGCGTCAGTTGCCTGCGCAACCGGGCGGCAGGGTCGGATTGGCCGGAGGGCCGCAGGTTGTTCAACAACCCGGGCACGGCGGCGGCATTGATCAGTTGATCGCGCAGGTCGTCCGTCAGCGCCCTGGCATCGCGCTGGTCATGGATGACATGCGGCGTGATCAGGATCAGCAGTTCGGTCCGCTGCCGCGTGTTGGCCTGGTTGCCGGCCAGCAACCCAAGGATCGGCACATCCTTGAGCCACGGGATTCCCTGGTTGCCCAACGACGCGGTGTCGGTGATCAGTCCCGCGAGGCCGATCGTCTGGCCATCCTGCACGACAACCCGCGACGTCAGGTTGCGCTCGTTGAACGTGGGCGAGTTGATCCCCGGCGTGGTGATGCCCGTCGCGACGCTGCTGACATCCTGCATGACATCCAGCGTGACCAGGCCGCCGCTGTTCACCCGCGGCGTGACCTCCATGATGACGCCGGTCTGCTGGTAGCTGATGGAACTGACCACCGGCGCGTTGCTCGTGATCGTGCTTTGCGAGGTCTGGCTGAGGTAGGGGACAACGCTGCCGACCTGAAGCCGCGCCGGCTGGTTGTCCAGCACCAGGATTTCCGGCGACGACAGGACATGCACCGTGGTGACGTCTTGCAGAGCCTGGATCGCGAAGGGCGCGCCGCCGGCGCCGGTGCCGCCAAGGAAAAAGCCGGGGAACAAGAGATTAAGGCTGCTTGCCCTCGTGTTCGCGGGCGCGGCCGTCGCCGTGCTCAGGATGCCGTTGATGCCGCCGGACTTGAAAAAGAACTGCGTGCCGTATTGCAGGGCGTCGTTCAGCGTCACTTCGGCGATCACGGCATCGATGCGCACCTGCAGCGGCAGGATGTCGATCTTGCGCAGCATGGCCTCCATGGTTCCCAGTTCCGCCTCGGTGCCATAAACCAGCACGGCGTTGTTCTGGTCGTCCGGTATGATGCGCAGCGCGTCGGCGTTCTGGTCCGAGCCGCCAGGCTCCAGCCCTCCCAGCAACGGATTAGCCCCTTGCGCCGGTTGCTGCGGCTGTTGTTGCGCCAGAGCGCCGCCGGCCTGCTGCCCTGCCGCCTGGCCCAATCCGCCGCCGCTGATGCCGCCGGACTGGCCGGAGCGGCCCAAGGACCCGGCTGATCCGCTGCCCAAGCCGCCGCTGCCGCCGCTGTTGCCGATCGTGCCGGCGGACAGTCCTCCCACCGACTGCCCGGTCTGGGAGCGGGTCTTGCTGGTGGGCTGCGCGGTCACGTTGCCTGGCGTGAAGGCCTGCTGCAACACGTAAGCCACGTCTTCCGAGTGGCTGTTCTGCAGGTAATACACATGCCACCGGCGCACCCGCTGGCGCCGCGCCCGGTCGATCAGGGCGTAGATCCGGCGGGCTTCCTCAATGTAGCGCTGCTGCGGCGACACGATCAGCACGGCGTCGATGCGCGACAGCGGGATGACCCGCACCAGCCCGGCCAGGGCGCCGCCGTTCTGGCCTCGGAACGCGTCCTGCAAGGCCGCCGTGAAGTCCTTCACGTCGCCGCCGCTGACGGGCAGCAGGGCGTAGGATTGCCTGGCCAGGATGTCGATGTCGAAAGCCTTGACCAGGCCGATCAACCCTTCCCGCGCCGCGGGTTCGCCGGCGATGACCAATGCGTTGCGGCCAGGGTCGGCGGCGATCTTGCCGCCTTCGCCGACATACGGCAGCATGACCTTGGCGAGATCCTCGGCCTGGGCGTAGCGCAGCGGCACCACCACCGCGCCCGCCGTTCCTGGCCCGCTGGCCGCCGAGGCGATGGCCTGCGCGGCCGGCACGACCCGGTAAAGCGTCCCGTTGGCGACAAGCGCCGCGCCGTTCTGCGCCAGCAGCGATTCAAGCGTCGGAACAAGCTCCGCCCGGTTCAGCGGCCGAACCGTGTGCAGTGTCGCGGCGCCCCGGATGCTGGGGTCTATCGTGTAGTTGACCTTCAGGATGGTCCCGAGGATCTGGGCGATCACCTCGCGAATGTCGGTGTCGGCGAAATCCAGGCTGACATCGCCGGCTTCCCGGCTTCCCGCCGGCACGCCTGGCGTGGCCGGCGCGGAAACCTCCCCTGCCTGGCCATAAGCGACCTGGGGGGGCGGCAGGTCTTCGGGTGAACCGACCGAGCCATTGATGCGCGCCGGCGCCGCGGTGGTTCCGTCAGGCAGGGCGGGCAAGGCGCCGATTGCCGGCGGCGACGGACGCGAGCAACCGGCGATTTGGGCGAATGCAAGCAGAAAGGCCAGCGACCGGTGTGGACGATACCTGCGAGCGATGTCTTGTCGCATGCCTCGGCTATACTCCGTGCCCTGTCTCTCAATGGGTGATGGACCGGAGCGCCGGCCGTAGACGACCCAATTCCTCGTGATAATCAACCTGCTGTGTACTTATCGCCGCTGGGAACATCCTGGTTGGGCCGGGCAAGAAGGCATGCCGCGATGATGCGCCTGCAAGCCGCGGGCGCCGCAAGATATCTGATCGCGGGATGGGGGCATAAGGTTGCCAGGCTGAACTTTTGGTGGCACACGCGAACATGCCTCTAAACGCATCGGCAACAATGTATCCGATGGTGGTTGTTTGCCTTTGTTATCCATCCCAACGGCAAGGCGGCAAGTCACTCGTGATGGGAAACCGCCAAGAGCGGAGCAATGAGCTGCCTCATGGCGGACTTTGGGCCGCGACTGTCCTGGCCGAAAGCCAGGGCGTGAACCGCTGGCCCAAGCAAAACCAGGCCGGCGTCGCCTGACATAGCCAGGGCGATAACGGCCCAGGCGCGTTGCCCATGCCTGCTGTCTGTCATTGGCTGGCAATACAGGGTTGTCCCGTCGCAGGCCGTCCGCCTGACAGTGTCACGACGGCGCAAGGCCTCGCCAGCTTGGGCAGCCACGATCCTGTTTGCCTTGAATCGCCAAGGGAACGACACAGGCCCATGGCGGACATGACAGCCGCCATGGGCCAAGCGCATCAAAGCCTCAGCGTTTCCTGTCGTCAGGATCGATCGAGGAAGGCAGGTACACGGCGATGCAGCCTTTGGTTACGTCCGGGCATGGATTTGTCGGATCGGCCGCGCCCGCGGCGGCAAACCCGATCGGCACGAAGACATGGTGGGAAACGCGGTCCGCCGCCACGGAATGGGCCGAGGTTGACGTCGGGACGTTGCCATCCCAAACGTTGGTCTGCGCATCAACCGTCCCCAGCACAGGCACAACCTTGCCGGTGTTGTCGGTGTTGCTGCGCGCCCCGAGGTAGTAATGCTGGCTCGCCGGATCGAACCATACCTCATCCGACCCGCCAACCTGCGGGATCGTCGCCTGGATCTCGCCAGTCTTGACGTTGATCACCACGGACTGGGTCAGCACGTTCGGCGACGTGCCAAAAGATGCGCTGCATCCGATTATCGCCTGGTTACGCGGTCCCAGGGCCAGGCCCGCGGGGCTGCAGTTAGGAACCGGAAAGGTGTTCGTCACCTTCAGCGTCGACGGGTCGATCACCGAAATGCCGCCTTGCGTCGCATCGGTGGGATCGATCTGCGGCACCGAGACGTAGAACATCCCTGTCTGCGGCGACCATTGCGGCTGCTCGATCCCGGTCGCTGTCGCGTCAGGTGTCCCATTGGTCCCGTCGAACACGATCTTTGAGACGACTTGGCGCGTGTCCGTGTTGATGACCGTGACAAAGGGCGGCGTGTCGGCGTTGTTGGCCACGGCCAGAAGATGATCCGCCGAATCCCATGCCATCTCGTCGCAGCGGAACTTGCCGCCGGTCGAGATCGTGTCGACCACCTCAAATGTCGCGATGTCGATGACCTTGACCGTGCTGTCCCCGTCTCCGGCCCAAACTTCCTTGTCGCCAACACTGGTCACGCCGTCGGGTCCGGACAGGCCGTTGACCACGGTGTTCTTCACTGGATCAGTGTAGACGCCAGCAAAGCCCCCAACCCGGCCGATGAACGTGTCGTCGCGCGCGTTGAAGAAATCGACGGAGGCGTTTGTCCGGTCGGCCAGGACATACAGCGCGCGCTTGGGATCCACGAAGCTGATATCGAAAAGACTGATCCCCTTCGCGCTGTTCACGTCGATCGTGTCGACCAGCACCATGTGCTCATCAGCGCGCGCATGCCCGGCGTAAGCGGTCATGGCCAATGCCGGCACAATCCATGCCGCCGCCCGTTTCATTTTTCGCATCTTGCATTTCCCCACCTATTGCAGCCCAGGGCTTGTGCGAACGTCGCAAGCCCTTCCGTAACTGCCATCGTAGTCGGCAACCACCACAAATCAATTTCATGAGATTCTATTGTCTTGAAACTATAAATATAAAAAAATGACTTGTTCATGAACCTTGGCTACGTCGACATCAGGCATAAATACATTACTTATTGACAACTATAAACCTAACATGGTCAATCTGTGGCCTGGATCCTGTTTGTCCGGAAAATCCTGCTATCGCGCATTCGCATCCGCCATCACGCCACTTGTCACTGGGACGTAGCGTTCACGCAACAGAATGTTCACCTGCGGCACCGTGTTCTGAAGGTTGGCGGAGGCGACAACAGTGACCGAAGCGCGCGCCGAACCCCTGCCGATGGCCGTGGCCGTGATCCGCAGGGTTTGCTCACCGATTGGCTGTGCATTCGTCGTGGCGTCGGCCACCCCAGCGGCGTCCGTAAGCGCCCTGGCAACCACCGGATCGCGCGTTGACAAGTCCGGATCGCTATCGGTCAGAACAGTCAGGTGCGGCGCCAGTCGCAGAAAAAGCTCAGGGGTCATCCCAAGCACATCCGCGACTTCGCCAACGCTTTGAAACGGCGTCCCCGGCGGCCCGTACGCTCGGCCTGCCGATTGGTAAGCCGGCGCTTTCGCGCCCCCCGCCCTCGGGCTCGCGCCTGAGGTCCGCCAGTCCAGGATGGCGGCGGCGAGTCCGGTCGCCAGCGCCGGCGATTCTCCGACTTCCTCCATCAACGCAGCCAGCAAGGCGCCAGACGCCGTGTTCAAATTGATCCTGTCTGTTTCATTTTGGATTCGCACCAGAACGGCGGTCTGGCCAACCCGCACCTGGCGAACCAGGCCATCCGCCTGGAAATCAGGGTCCCGCGCCGCCAGCATCAGGAAAACAACGTGCGGGATCGCCCCGTCCGCCGCCGCC
>CAXTXZ010000222.1:0-6503 GCA_964248015.1 uncultured Rhodopila sp.
CGAAGCTCTCGCCCAGGTAGCGCCACGCCATGGCGCTGCACTCGATGTGCCAGCCGGGCCGGCCGCGGCCCCAGGGGCTGTCCCATCCGGGCAGGTCGCCGCCGGACGGCTTCCACAGCACGAAATCGCCGGCGTCCCGCTTGTAGGGGGCCACGTCTATCCGCGCGCCTGCCAGCAACTCGTCCGGGCTGCGGCCCGAGAGCCGGCCGTAGCCCGCGTCGGCCGTGACGGCGAACAGCACGTGGCCTTCCGCCGCGTAGGCGTGACCCGAGGCGATCAGCCGTTCGATGATCATGATCATCTCGGCGATGTGGGCGGTGGCCCTGGGTTCCTGGTCGGGCGGCAGGGCGCCGAGCGCCGCCATGTCGGCGTGGTAGTCCGTTGTGGTGCGGGCGGTGAGGGCGCTGATCGACTCGCCGTTCTCGCGCGCGCGCGCGTTGATCTTGTCCTCTATGTCGGTGATGTTCCGGACGTAGGTCACGCTTGGGTAAAGCTGGCGCAGCAGGCGGGCGACGACGTCGTACACCACCACCGGGCGCGCGTTGCCGACATGCGCCAGGTCGTACACGGTCGGGCCGCAGACATACATGCGGACATGCGCCGGATCGGCTGGCTCAAAGCGTTCTTTGCGGCGTGTCAGGCTGTTATGCAGGTGAAGATCGGGCATCGTCGGGCCGTTGCTGTGCGGATGCGCTTTGTCGCGGAAAGCGGCCGGTGAGGCAACGTGCAAAGGATCATTGACAGGGCGGGAAGCGGGCAGTAGCCACGAACCTTCCTCGGCTGAGAACCATTCGCAATGTCAAGCTTGCACGCGACCATGCGCACGACGTCCCGCGTGCGCCGCTTCCTGGCCGTGTTTGGTCCCGGCCTGGTGGTCATGCTGGCCGACACCGACGTCGGCAGCGTCATCACGGCCGGGCAGAGCGGCGTCCAGTGGGGCTACCGGCTGCTGATGCTGCAACTGGTCCTGGTTCCGATCCTGTACATCACGCAGGAACTGACCGTCCGCCTGGCGATTTTCACGGGGCGCGGCCATGGCGAGTTGATACGCGACACCTTCGGGCCGGTTTGGGCCTGGGTCTCCGCCCTTGGCCTCGGCATCGCCACCACGGGCGCGCTGCTGAGCGAGTTCTCGGGTGTCGCCGGCGTTGGCGAACTGTATGGCCTGCCGCGCTACCTGTCGCTGCCGGTCGCTGTCGTTGCCTTGCTGGTCGTGGTGCTGACCGGGTCCTATCGCCGGGTGGAACGCCTGGCGATCGCCATCGGGCTGTTCGAGCTGGCGTTCTTCCTGGTTGCCTGGGCAGCGCATCCGGATTTGCACCAGATGCTGGCTGGAGCAATCGACATTCCCTATCGGAACGCCGACTACATGTACCTCGCCGCGGCGAACATCGGGGCCGTCATCATGCCGTGGATGGTGTTCTACCAACAATCGGCCGTGGCGGATAAGCGGCTGCGGCCCGAGCACCTGGCCGCCGCGCGGTGGGACACCGCCATCGGCGCCTTGCTGACGCAGTTGATCATGGCGGCCGTGCTGGTCGCTTGCGCGGCGACGCTCGGGCATGGCAACCCGAATGCGACGCTGACCTCGGTGGCCGACATGGCGCAGGCGCTGACGCCTTTCCTCGGCACCGAGGTGGGCAACCTTGTGTTCGGGTTGGGCGTGCTGGGGGCTGGCATGGTGGCTTCCATTGTCGTGTCCCTGGCTTTCGCCTGGGGCCTGGGGGAGGTGACCGGATACCGCCGGTCGCTGGAACTGCATCCGCTGCAGGCTCGCTGGTTCTATGGCGTCTACGCCTTGTGCATCGTGATCGGCGCGACCATGGTGGGGACCTGGCCGGATCTTGTGTCGCTGAACGTGGCCGTGCAGGTGATGAACGCGCTGCTGCTGCCGCTGGTGCTGGGGTTCCTGATCGCGCTCGCCGTGAAAGCGTTGCCCCGGGCGCACCGGCTGCGCGGCTGGTACCTGTGGCTGGTCATCGCCATTGCCATGATAACCTGCGGGCTGGGGGTCTTTGGCGGGCTGTCAGGCGCCGGGCTTGTATGAGGCGCGGCTGTTGAGGGAGGCGGTGAGCCACCGCCGGCTTGCCGCTCCATTCGAAAACATCACTAATTCTTGATCATCTGCTGCCATCAAACACGCGCATCCTCGGCACCGCGACTGGCCACGACTTGTTTGTCAGGCTCTCTGACGCAACTGGCTGACGAACCCCGTGACCCTCGCGAACGATAATCGGGAGGACACCACAGTGATCAAAACTCCGGCAGGGTGGGGCATCGACAGGCTCACCCAAAGCTACCTTTCCTCGACCCGAACCGCCGCCGCCGCGTCGGCTCAGGTTTCGGCGCCACGGATGGTCCGTCAGATCGGCGTGCCCGACCTGCGATGGGCGCTCGCCCGAGGCTGGGAGGATTTCGCCGCGACCCGCACGGACGTGATCTTCCTCTGCGTTGTTTATCCTGTTCTCGGCCTGCTTCTGGCGCGGCTCGCCTTTGGCTACCAGATGCTTCCGCTGCTGTTTCCCCTTGCCTCCGGCTTTGCCCTGATTGGCCCGCTTGGGGCGGTGGGGCTGAACGAAATGAGCCGGCGCCGCGAGCAAGGCTTGTCCGCGAGATTGCTGGATGCGTTCAACGTGTTCCGCTCCGCCTCCATTGGAAGCATCCTGCTGCTCGGCGTTGTCCTGATGATGATGTTCGTGTTCTGGCTGACGCTGTCGCAGATGATCTACAGCCTGACGCTGGGGCCGCAGCCGCCAGCTTCCCTGGGCGCGTTCGCCCATAACGTGCTGCACACCGGCGCTGGGTGGATGATGGCGATTGTGGGCATTGGCGCGGGCTTTGTGTTTGCCGTGATCGCGCTGGCGATCAGCGCCGTCTCGTTCCCCATGCTGCTCGACCGGCCCGTGTCGCTTGAAACGGCTGTGCGAACCTCCGTGACGGTTGTCCAGCGCAATCCGCTCACGATGGCGATCTGGGGCCTTGTTATCACGGCGGGCCTCGTTCTCGGCTCTCTTCCCGCGCTTCTTGGATTGGTTGTCGTGATGCCTGTGCTGGGACATGCCACATGGCATCTGTATCGGCGAGCGGTCCAGGCTTGACGAACGCCGCGCCGGCACGACGGGCGTCCTTGGCAGGCGCCCGTCAAAACGCCGCGCAAGCGGGTTGGGCTTCAGCCGGTGAAGGTGACAGGCAACATCCCCGCTGACGCGTGGGAGCTGATGGCGACGTAATTCGTGGCAAGGCCAGTCGTTGGGGCGGCATACAGGTCGCCATGACCCGCGAACGAAAGGTTCGCCACGGTGGCGCCCTGCGCGTTCAGCAACTTCAGGACGCCGCTGGTACGGTCAAAGGTTTCGCTGACCGCGCTGAGCGCGTTGTAGATGTCGACGGACGCGCCTGACGCGATACGGGAGGCCGCGGGCGTGGAGTCCGTGATCTTGCCAAGGAAGTGCATTCCGTCGGTCAGGCTGAGCACCCCGCCATCCAGCCGGACGGTGTCTCCCGCGCCCACCGTGCCGGCCCGCAACAGGGCGTTCGCCCCGCTCAGGGCAATGGTTCCAGTGCCCGATATCGCGACGTAATCCATGTTGGCCGTCGATGAGCCGTCGATCGCCATCGTGCCGTTGACGGCGTAATTGCTGACCCCGCCAAAGCCGGTCGCGGTCAGCGTGCTGCCGTTGCTGATCTGGGTCGTGCCATCGAGGGCGACACTTGAGCCGGGCCGCTCGGTCAGTGAGATCGTGGCGTAACTGGCCTGCAGTCCGTTGCTGACCAGGCTGCCCCCCATGGCCATGTTGATCGTGCCAAAGCCGTGCGCCGTCGCCGTTCCCGCGTCAATGATGGAGGCCAGCGTGTTCGCGCCGGTGAAGGTCGCCGCCGGCGCCGGGCTGGCGGTGCCGGAAAAAGCCAGGCTGTCGCCATTCCACTGATTGGCGGAAACAACAGCCGATTGTCCGTTTCCCAGAACATGCTTTGCCATGATAGCCCCTTTCCGGTGCGCCAACTCAATGTCCATGAAGTTATCGTAACAGCTACAAAAGTATTCATCACAAGAACGTGGGCGGCTTTACCTGCCAGCACACAGCAATCATCGTATCTGCCAAATGTTTCAAAGTGAAATCTTTAAAAAGATTTACCCGGATATGATTCCTTTTGTGAATAGTATGGTATTTCTATTTAGGTTTGTATTCGCAGAATAATTAATAATTCATGGCTCCAGAAGCACACGTGGTTGTTATCACGCAAGGATATAGAACATAAGCCTTGGGATGGTCTACTACAATAGTATGTTGCCTTTGCAGTTCGAATTAGCCCCGGCGACTATCCGACCAAGCCGATGGCTCCGGCCGTGGCAGCGCCTGCCAGGATCAGCAGGGGGTGCAGCCTGTTGAGAATAAACAGAGCGGTCGCAGCCACCGTGACCGCCGCCGCCGTCCAGTCCACCGTCGTGCTGCTTATCAGCAGGGCGGCGCTCGCCATGATCAGGCCGGCGGTCACTGGTTGCAGGCCGGCCTGTATCGCCTTGCGCCAAGGCGCGTCCTTGAAGCGATACCAGGCGCCGCTGACCAGCAGCGTCAGGATCGACGATGGCGCCGCGATCGCGGCCGTGGTCACAAGGGCGCCCCAAAGGCCCGCCACGCGCCACCCGACCAGGCTGACCACCATCATGTTCGGGCCAGGGGCTGCCTGCGCCAGGGCATAAAGCGCGGCGAACTCATGCGGGGTCATCCAGTGGCGCACATCGACAACCTGGCGCTGCATTTCCGGGATGACGGAGTTGGCGCCGCCAAAGGCCAGCAGCGAAAGCTGGCCGTAGACGACGGCGAGGCTGCCAAGGCTGCCGGTCACGCGGGGAACCGCCAAAGCAGCAACGTCGATCCTGCCGCCAGCACCGGCATGGCCGCCGCCATCGGCAGGCGAAGCACGGCAATGGCCAGGAAAGTGCAGGCGGCGATGGCGACCGCCAGTTTCCGGCCTCGCAGCGGCGCGGCGATCTTCCACGCGCTCGCCAGCAGGAAGCCGGCGGCGGCGGCGGCAAGGGCGACAAAGGCGCGCCGCACCGGAGGGTACGCGGCATACTGGTCGTACAGCGCGCCAAGCCCGATCACGATCGCCACCGGCGCCGCCATCAGCCCAACGAACGAAGCCAGCGCGCCCGGAACGCCTTGAAACCGGGAACCCAGGGCAATCGTCACGTTCATGATGTTGCCGCCCGGCAGGAACTGGCAAAGGCCGAGCATCTCGGTGAATTCACTGGGTGAGAGCCATTTGCGCTGCTCCACGATCATGCGCCGCGCCCAGGGCAGGACGCCGCCGAAGCCGCAGATGCCGACGATGAAGAATCCGGCGAACAGGTCGAGGACAGAGGGAACAGGATCGGGATCAGGAGGAGCGGGCCGCGTTTCGGACATGAAGCAAGGGATTAACCATCCAGGGCGATTTCGACAATCATCGGGCTGGCCTATGGCGCATCGCACTCCAGTTGGGACTGCGGCGCGCCATAGTTCATTGCTTTCCAAGCAGACTCACGCCTCCGGACCTTTCGGCCCTCCGACGATCCGCTATAGCATCCGCGTGCATGTCAGGGAGCAGGTGGTGATCACGACGTGGCGTCTGTGCCTGCTTGGGTTGGGCTTCATGCTGGCAGCGGCGCCGGAGGGCGCGGCGGCCTGCGTGGTCGAGGCTCGGGCGACCGTGCCCCTGCGCCTGGCCGGCCGGGCGCTGACCCTGCCGGTGGAGGTCAATGGCGTGACGGCCACATTCATCCTGGACACCGGCGCGGAGCGTTCCGTGGTGTCTGACGTGGCGGTGGCGCGTTTGGGGTTGGCGCGGGATCAATGGGTTGGCACGACCATGAGCGGCGTTGGCGGGATCGACCGCCGGCCCAACGCCAACCCGCGCAGCCTGAGCCTGGGCGGCATCCCGCTGGCGCGGCAAACCCTGAGCCACGACAGCAGCCTCACGGTCGCGGCTTTGCCCCGTGCCCAGGCTGGCAGCCTCGTCATCGACGGCCTGCTCGGGCGGGATTACCTGTCGCTGTTCGATCTGGATCTCGATCTGCCCAACCTGCGCCTGACGCTGTTCCGGGCGCGGGATTGCAGCGGCCGCTTCCTGCCCTGGAGCGGCCGTTACGCTGCGGTGCCGGTGACCATCCCGACGAAGAATGCGCTGGTGATATCCGTTTTGCTGGACACGACGCCGCTGCGCGCGCTGCTGGACACCGGGGCCTCCGCCAGCTTGCTGGGCGCGCCGGGGATGGCCCGCATGGGGCTGAGTGCCAGCAGCATGGCGAATGATCCGTCCGACCAGGTGCATGGCGTGGGGCCGCGGGTGGTGGTGATGCGCCGGCACAGCTTTGGCTCGCTGAGGGTTGCCGGCCTGACAGTCGCCGCGCCAGAGGTTTGGGTTGCCCCCGTCCGGCTGACGCCAATCGTCGACATGCTGCTGGGCGAGGACTGGCTGGAGGGCCGTCGCATCTGGATCTCCTATGCAACGCAGCAACT
>CAXTXZ010000223.1:0-6503 GCA_964248015.1 uncultured Rhodopila sp.
AGTAAGCACCCAGCAAAAATTCTTTATTGCCTTCAGGTCCCGTGATTGGACTTTCCTCCACGCCAACAACCCGCCAGCCCGGCTGCTCGGCCCACCATGCCGAGAGCCGCTCGCAGACCTGCCGGTGGACCATCGGGTCGCGCACAACTCCTTTGCTGCCGACTGCGGCAGCCCCAGCCTCGAACTGCGGCTTGATCAGGGCGATGGCCCAGGCGCCAGGAACGCACAATGCCAACGGCGCCTTCAGGATTGTCGCCAACCCGATGAAACTGGCATCGCACACCAAGGCTTCAATGGCATCAGGCACAGCCGTATGGTCAAGATACCGCGCGTTGGTTTTCTCGTGCGCCACAACACGATCATCGCAGCGCAGTTTCCATGCAAGCTGGCCATGGCCAACGTCGACGGCGTGCACTTTCGTTGCGCCATGCGTCAGCAGCACATCGGTGAAGCCGCCGGTGGATGCGCCGACATCAAGGCAAATACGCCCGGCTGGCGAGAACCGGAAATGCGTCAAGCCATGCGACAACTTCAGGCCGCCACGCGATACCCAAGGGTGATCCTGGCCGCGCACCTCAAGCGCCATCGCCTCGGCCAGCATGTCACCCGCCTTGTCGATCCGCCGCTCGCCAGAGAACACTTTTCCAGCCAGGATCAGCGCTTGCGCCCTGGCTCGCGTTTCCGCCAGCCCGCGCTGCACCAGCAACTGGTCGGCACGCTGTTTCATTCCAGTGGCCGCGTGCCGAACGAGCCGTCGCTCCGCTGCACAAGCGCTTCGACCCGCGCTTCGACTTCAGCGAGTTTGGCTTCGCAGTGCCGCCGCAGTTTGACTCCCCGCTCAAACGCCTGCACCGCGGCGTCCAGCTTGAGCGTGCCACCCTCCAGGCCGCGCACGATCTGGTCCAGCTCCGCCAGTGCGTCCTCGAACGACAACAGGCCGACATCGTCTTCCGGCATGATCAAGCGCCTTTGCAAAATCATCGAATCAAATGCCCCCTGCCGGCGCAGGGGACACGCTCGGGGACCTGTTTATGCGGCCATGGCCATCGTGGCTCAATGCCTGTTTCGAAAGGCCTATTTCACCATACATCGGCACGAGGCAGCCTCTGATGCGCGACCCCGCCTTGTGCAGCATCCTTACCGGTGGCTAGAAGCATCCATGCCCGCTCCCGTTTCACGGCGTATCACCATTGCTCCAAGCCTGCTTGCGGCCGACTTCGGCAGGTTGCGCGACGAAGTGCGCGCGATCGAGGCTGCGGGCGCTGATTGGCTCCATCTAGACATCATGGACGGTCATTTCGTTCCCAATATCAGCTTTGGTCCGAACGTCCTGGCCAACCTGCGGCACCATACGAAACTGCCGTTCGACGTCCATCTGATGATTGCTCCGGTCGATGCTTATCTCGATGCCTTTATCGCCGCCGGCGCCGACCATGTCAGTTTGCACCCCGAGGCCGGCCCGCATCTGCACCGGTCGTTGCAGCATATCCGCGACGCCGGCAAGAAGGCCGGAGTCGTGCTGAATCCCGCGACATCGCCAGATGCCATTGCCTGGGCGCTCGACCTCGTCGACATCGTCCTGGTGATGTCGGTGAACCCGGGCTTTGGTGGCCAAAGTTTCCTGACCTCGCAGTTGGCGAAGATCACCTATCTGCGGCGGATGATCGACGCCGCATCGCACCCGATCACGCTGGCGGTCGACGGCGGCATTACTCCGGCGACCGCGCCTGCCGTCATCGCGGCTGGCGCGGATACCTTGATCGCCGGCACCTCGGTCTTCCGAGCGCCCGACTACGCCATGGCCATCGCCGCTTTGCGAACCCAGTCCCCGCAGTCATGTCCATGAGCTCGCCTCCCTCCAGTCGTTGGCTACGTGGCGCGCGCAGAGCCATCGCGCGCCTGCCCAGCCTGCACATGGGTCGTGTTCCCGATGCGCCAGCCCTGCCCGTGCGTGACCCCTGGCCCGGCGACGCCACCGTTGGCGCGCGGCTGATCAAGGGAGAGTTAGAGATTGGCGGCGCCGTTAAGGTTCTGCGCCCTGGCGGCTGGGCTGACCTAGCAGGCTCCCCTGTCATGCGCTCCGCCGCCAATGGCTTTACTTGGTTGCGCGACCTGCGGGCGCTGGGCACCGATGCCGCCCGTCTGCGCGCCCGTGCCCTGGTGACCGACTGGATCGCCAATCCGCCCGTGGACTTTATTGCCCAACGGCCCGATGTCGCCGGCGCGCGCATCGCCGCCTGGTTGGGTCATTACGAGTTCTTCGCCGCCACCGCCGATGATGCCTTCCGCCAGCGCCTCATGGGGCGTCTTGTTGCCGACGCCCGCAGCCTGTCCGCCGCCTTGCCTGCCGAGGAACTCGACGCCCGTGCCCTGACCGCGATGAAGGGCCTCGTTGCCGCCGCCGTCACGCTGCGGGAACACACGGGTTTCCTGACGCGCGCGCTGCGCTTCCTGCCGCAGGAGATCGCTCGCCAAGTGCTGCCGGATGGCTGCCACGCCGAACGCAGCCCCGCCGCGCAACTGTCGGCGCTACAGGACCTGACCGAGATCCGTGCCTTGCTGCAAATCTCCCAGACGACGCCCCCACCGGTGCTGGCCAATGCGATCGAGCGCATGGCGCCCGCGCTGCGGATGATGCGCCATGGCGATGGCGGATTGTGCCTGTTCAACGGCAGCCGGGAGGAGAGCGGCCCGCTGATAGACCTTGTGCTGACGCAGGCCGGCCGCGCTGGCCGTGGCCCCTCGGTGCTGACCGACGGCGGCTTCCATCGCCTGCAAGCCGGGCGAAGCGTGCTGATCGTGGATTGCGGCGTTCCCGCGCCTTCTGGACTTGACCGGCTCGCGCATGCCGGCACGCTGTCGATGGAGCTGTCCATTGGCCGCGACCGCCTGATCGTGAACTGTGGCGCCTTCATCGCCGGGCCGCCGGAGTGGCGCGACGCCTCAAGATCGACCGCCGCGCACTCCACCCTTGTGATCGGAGACCACAACAGCAGCGAACTGAAGCCCGAAGGCCTCGGCCGCCGCCCCACGACGGTTGAGGTTCAGCGCCAGGAAGCCGCGGGCGCGCACTGGCTTGATGTTTCGCATGACGGCTGGCGGCGCAGCTTCAACGCGGTGCATCGCCGGCGTCTTTATGTCTCGGAAAGCGGCGAGGACATCCGGGGCGAGGACATGATCGAATCGCCTGAACCGCAGCCGTTCACCTTGCGGTTCCATCTGCATCCCGAGGTCCAGGCCAGCATACAGCAGGATGGTGGGACGGTGCTGCTCCGCCTTCGCTCAGGCAGTTTCTGGCGCCTGCGGGCCGATGGCGCGCGGTTGAACATGGAAGAAACCATCTATTTGGGAGGCGCGGAACCTCGCCGGGGCGAGCAGATCGTATTAACCGGATTCGCCGATGGCCCGCAGCACGTGAAATGGGCGATCAGCAAGGTCGAACGCGCCGGGTGAGCAGGCGTGCCGGCACCTGTCGCGGCCTTGTGCTGGAACAGGTGGCACAATTACCTTGGGCCGTCGTGGCACAGAGTAAGATCCGGCGTGGCCAATGAAGATCGTCGAGGTAACCAACGTCGATTTCTCGTTGCGCCACTTCCTGCTGCCACTGATGCGCGCCGCCCGCCTGCGTGGCCACGACGTCGTGGGCGCCTGCGCCGAAGGCCCGCTGCTGGACGCGGTACGCGCCGAGGGCTTCCGCGTCATCGCCATACCCTTCGTCCGTCGTCTTTCTCCCTGGGCGCACGTCCGGGCTTTCCAGGCCCTTGTCGCCATCCTGCGCGCGGAGAAGCCTGACCTCGTTCACGCCCACATGCCGATCAGCGGCTTCCTCGCTCGCCTTGCCGCCCGCCTCGCTGGAGTTCCGAGGGTCGCCTATACCTGCCACGGTTTCCTCTTCAACCACCGCGCGTCTTCATGCATCCGCCGCCTGCTGTCCTTCGTCATGGAGTGGACCGCCGGCCGCCTGACCAATATTTTCCTGACTGTCTCGGAAGCTGAGGCCGAGGACGCGTGTCGTCTGCGCATCGCGCCGCGCGCGCAGGCGGTCCGCAACGGCCGTGACCCTGCTGTCTTTCATCCCGACGCATCCGCGCGTAGCCGTATCCGCGCCGAGTTTGATGTGCCACAGGATCGTGTCGTGATCATCGCCGTGTCGCGCCTGGTCTGGCACAAGGGTTATCCAGAACTCGCCCTTGCCATGCGATGCGTGCCCGACGCCGAACTTTGGGTTGTTGGGGAACGGCTCGCCAGTGATCGCGGCGTTGACGTGACCACCCTGCTGCGCGACGCTGGCTTGGGCGATCGCTTGCGCATGCTGGGCTATCGGGAGGATATTCCGGCGCTGATGGCTGCCGCCGACATCTTCACCCTGCCAAGCCGCTTCGAGGGCCTGCCGATGTCGGTGATCGAGGCCATGCTAACTGGCTTGCCTGTCGTCGCCACCAATGTTCGCGGTCCAGACGAGCAAGTGGAACAGGAGGTCACTGGCCTGAAGGTCGCCGCGGGTGATGCCGCCGCATTGTCTTCCGCAATCAACCAATTGGTTCAGGCTCCCGGCCTGCGCGCGCGCATGGGGCAGGCTGGCCGGCTGCGTGCACTCGAACGCTACGACGAAGCCAAAGTCCTTGCCCGCACCCTGGACCTGCTCGGCCTCTAGGTTTATCCCGCCGCCATGACCGATATCATCCCCATCCGGCGTGCCCTGATCTCCGTCTCCGACAAAACCGGGTTGGCGCCGTTCAGCAGGGCGTTGGCCGGTCGCGGCATCGAGATCCTGTCCACCGGCGGCTCCGCCCATGCCATGCGCGAGGCCGGAGTGCCGGTGAAGGACGTCTCCGACCACACCGGCTTCCCGGAGATCATGGATGGGCGTGTCAAAACCCTTGTGCCGCAGATCCACGGCGGCATCCTGGCACGGCGCGACGTGCCCGAAGATGTCGAGCAAATGCGCGTGCACGCCATCGCCCCGATCGATCTGGTCGTGGTCAACCTGTATCCGTTCGAAGCCACCGTCGCCAAAGGCGCGCCGTTCGACGCCTGCGTGGAGAACATCGACATAGGCGGCCCCGCGTTGATCCGCGCGGCGGCGAAGAACCACGACTTCGTTACCGTTCTGACCGATCCCGATCAATACGAAGGGATCCTGTCACAGATCATCAAGACCGGTGGCCCGCCCCTGGCAATGCGCCGTCGTCTGGCTGGTGAGGCTTACGCCCGCACGGCAGCCTATGATTCGGCTATCGCCGCATGGTTTGCCCAGGATCGCAAGGAGGTGTTTCCGCAGCGCCTGTCAATTACCGGCTACCTGCGTCAAACTCTGCGCTATGGCGAAAATCCTCACCAATCGGCGGCGTTTTACGTGTCCGGTGATCGTCCTGGTGTCGCGACCGCCGTTCAGGCGCAGGGCAAGGAACTCTCCTACAACAACCTGAACGACACCGATGCCGCCTTCGAATGCGTGGCTGAGTTCGAAGCGCCGGCAGTGGTGATCGTCAAGCATGCCAATCCGTGCGGCGTGGCGACGGCGGCGTCTCTCGCCGAGGCCTGGGATGCGGCGTTCCGCTGTGATCCGGTTTCTCCATTCGGCGGCATTGTCGCCGTCAACCGCGTCCTGGACGCGGCGGCGGCGGAAAAATTCGCCGCGATCTTCACCGAAGTGATCATCGCTCCTGATGCCGAGCCGGCAGCGAAAGCGGTGCTGGCCCGCAAGAAGAATTTGCGTCTGCTGCTGACCGGCGGCATGCCTGATCCAACCTCAGGCGAACTGGCATTCCGCAGCTTGGCAGGCGGATTCTTAGCGCAGACGCGTGACAACGGCCGGGTCACAGCGGCTGGACTACAGGTGGTGACGCGACGGGCGCCAACCGCAGTGGAACTGGCCGATCTGCTGTTTGCTTTCCGGGTCTGCAAATATGCGCGCTCTAATGCCATCGTCTACGCTCGCGCGGGTGCGACGGTTGGCATTGGCGCAGGACAGCCGAACCGTGTGGACTCAGCCCGCATCGCCGCATGGAAAAGCCAGGAAGCAGCCAAGGCCGCCGGCTTGCAGGAAAGCCTGACCGAAGGCAGCGTTGTGGCCTCCGACGCGTTTTTTCCTTTCGCCGACGGGCTGGAAGCCGCAATCGCCGCCGGCGCGACGGCGGTGATCCAGCCGGGCGGCTCGATCCGGGATGCCGAGGTCATCGCCGCCGCTGATGCGGCCGACGTGGCCATGGTGTTCACGGGAATGCGGCACTTCCGGCATTGAAGATACCGGAAGACGCCGCCCCGGCCTTAGGCAGCGGCTTCGGCATCCACCTTCCGCTCGAACCGCTTGCGGTCGTGCGGGTTGAGGTAGCGCTTGCGCAGCCGGACAGCCGCTGGCGTCACCTCGACGAACTCGTCGTCCTCGACGTAGGCGATGGCCTGCTCCAGGCTCATTTTTCGCGGCGGGATCAGCAGCATCGCGTCGTCCTTGCCGGCGGCGCGGATGTTGGTCAGCTTCTTTTCCTTGATCGGGTTCACTT
>CAXTXZ010000224.1:0-6495 GCA_964248015.1 uncultured Rhodopila sp.
GGCCTTTCCCCAAGGGTGCAAAAGCCCCTCCCGGATTGCCTTGTCCCAAAAGCGGATCTGGTACGGGATCTCGAATTGGCCTGATCTGTTTACACTGCGGCATGCGTGGCGAATCATGCAAGGTGAGTGATACCGGCATCTTGCAAAGCCGATATCACAACATAACGCCCCTTAAAACCGCCGACGCATCTCGGAACCAGTTCAATCCTATAGCGCATCGCAATTCAGTTGAAACCACGATTTGCCATAATTCGTTGTTTTCAAGGCAGGTTCGCGCTTCCGGACCTTTCGGCCCTCTGCTTTAGGCTTGGTTTGCTTCAGCGCTCGTTAAAGGTTGCAAGTTTAACAGGGTGATAGCCACGGGACATGGCTCCAGGCAAGGCTTAGTTAACATCATCGTTCGCATGCGCGAACACAAGGAATGATCGCCCTGTTGCCATGTAAACATCGCCTGTGGCGAAGGACGCGTCCTCTCCCTCCGGACGGTTGGTGTCAATCAACAGAATCCAGTTCTGGCCTCCTGGGCATTCCGGCAGCGTGAAGTTCACCGCATCCGCCGCCGCGTTCAGGACCAACAGCATTGTGGCGTCCCCGCCTCGCTTCCTGATGCCGGTTGGCTGAGCCCGTCCATCAATCAGCATGCCGAAACAACGCATGGCGACGTCGTCCCAATGCTCGCTTTGCATTTCGGCGCCGGACGCGTTGATCCATGTTATGTCCTTGGCGCCAAGCTCTTCATTATATTCGCCGCGCAGGAAGCGGTTGCGCCGGAGAATGGCGTGACCGTGACGAAGCTGCGTCAGCTTCCGGACAAAGGCGATAAGGGATTTTCCCTTTTCCCCAATCTCCCAGTTCACCCAACTGATGTCGCTGTCCTGGCAATAGGCGTTGTTGTTGCCGCCTTGCGTGCGGCCAAATTCATCGCCGGCCAGCAACATCGGCGTGCCCTGCGACAGCAACAGGGTCGCCAGAAGGTTGCGGACCTGCCGGTCGCGCTGGGTGTTGATGCCAGGGTCATCGGTTGGACCCTCGGCGCCCATGTTCCACGAGCGATTATCCGAACTTCCGTCCTTGCCATCCTCGCCGTTGGCGCCGTTGTGCTTTTCGTTGTACGTGACGATGTCATTCAGGGTGAACCCGTCATGCGCCGTGATGAAGTTCACGCAAGCCCATGGGCGGCGCCCCTGATGATCAAACATGTCGCCTGACGCGCAAAGCCGCTTGACGAAATCGCTCGCCAACGCGTCGCCCTTCCAGAAGTCGCGCGTGTTGTCGCGGAACTTGTCGTTCCATTCAGCCCAGCCCGGCGGGAACTGGCCGACCTGGTAGCCACCTGGGCCACAGTCCCACGGCTCCGCGATCAGCTTGACGGAATTGAGCAGCGGGTCCTGGCTGCAAGCCTTCAGGAAACCGCTCTGGTCGTCGAAGCCATTGGGCTCACGCGCCAGGATCGTGCCCAGGTCGAAGCGGAAACCATCGACATGGGTCTCACTGACCCAGTAACGCAGGCTGTCCGTCACGAGCTGAATGACGCGCGGATGACTGAGGTTGACGGTGTTTCCCGTGCCAGTGTCGTTGATGTAGTAGCGAGGCTGGTCTGGCAGCAGGCGGTAGTAGCTTGCGTTGTCGATGCCTTTGAAGGAAAGCGTCGGCCCCAGTTCGTTGCCTTCCGCGGTATGGTTATAGACGACATCCAGAATGACCTCGAGGCCGCCGTCGTGCAGGCTGGCGACCATCTCCTTGAACTCGCGCAAGGTCTGCTCGCGCTCATGGGCGTATCGCGGGTCGGGGGCGAAAAAGCCTATGGTGTTGTAGCCCCAGTAGTTCGTCAGGCCCTTTTCCAGAAGCTGGCTGTCATTGATGAAGCTGTGGATTGGCAGCAGCTCAACCGATGTGACGCCGAGCGACCTGATGTAGTCCACCACGACCTTCTGGCCCAGCCCGATATAGGTGCCACGCAGCTTCTCGGGCACCTTCGGATGCTTCTTGGTGAAGCCCTTGACGTGGGTTTCATAGAGGATGGTGTGATCCCAGGCGACGGGGTTGCGGTTTGGCTCGCCCTTCCAGTCGAATGCCGGATCGACGACGACGCTCTTTGGCACGAACGGCGCGCTGTCGCGCTCGTCATAGGTCGTGTCGTCAGCGCTTTCCATCTGGTAGCCGAAAATGGCAGGGTTCCATTCAAGCTCGCCGGTGTGCGCCCGCGCGTATGGGTCCATCACCAGCTTGTTTGGATTGAACCGGTGCCCTTTCTCCGGTTCGTAGGGGCCATGGACACGGTATCCGTAAACCTGCCCTGGGCCGATCCCGCCAACCCACCCGTGGAAGAACTGGTCGGTGTACTCCGGCAGCTCTATGCGCTCCAGCTCGGCCTTTCCCTCGGGATCGAAGAGACAGAGTTCGACCTTGGTGGCATTGGCGGAGAACAGGGAGAAGTTCACGCCCTGGCCATCCCAAGTCGCGCCACGGGGATGCGGAAGGCCTTCACGAAGACGCGGCGAATGAGTTTGAGACAACAGGAACACTCCGGATTCAGAAACAGGCATCAAACGTTTGCCATGCGCTAATTGTTCCTGACTATTTGTCGCCAGCCGCCTTCGCGGCGCTCATTCCTGTCGCGTTCCTGCGTTTCCAACGGAACGACGGGGACATGCCGCCGCTTTCAGGGCGCCAGTCCCTGGCTTGAAGCATGTTCCGGAAGTTTGATGATGACTGGTCGGAGTGAGAGGATTCGAACCTCCGGCCCCTGCGTCCCGAACACAGTGCTCTACCAGGCTGAGCTACACTCCGACCGAGGGCGCGCATATAGCCTTCGCCATCGGCCTCGGCAAGCCGCATTCCGCGCCATGCCGCCACCCGGGCCGCTAACTGGCCACAGGACCGGGCTGCTTCACCTGACGGTTGTGCCAGGCTTCCATGAGTTGCAGCACGGTCGCGGCGGTTTCCTCGATCGACCGGCGCGTGACATCGATCGTGGGCCAGCCATGGCTGTTGCAGAAGCGACGGGCCCAGACCAACTCGGCCTTCACGGCGTCCTCATCGACATAGCCGGAGCTGTCGTGGCGCATCGGCCCGGTTTCGCCACCCCCGCCGATCAGGCGCAGGCGGTGGCGGCGGATGTCAATCAATGCCTCGGCGTGCAAGGTCAGGCCAATAACCGGGCACTTGATGACCTCCAGGCCGGGCGGATTCGGCAGGTTGGGCACCAGCGGCACGTTGGCGGCCTTGATGCCTCGGTTGGCGAGATAAAAGCAGGTGGGCGTCTTCGAGCTGCGTGACACGCCGACCAGCACCACGTCGGCGCCTGCCAAACCGGGCTGCGCCTGGCCGTCGTCATGCGCGAGCACGTAGTGCATGGCGTCGATGCGAGAGAAGTAGTCGGCGTTCAGCACGTACTGGCGGCCAGGCCGGGCGTCGGCCTGCTGGCCAATGGCGACTTGGAGAACATCGATCACAGGATCGAGAACGTTGACAACCTGCACGTTCAGTCTCTGGCACGTGGTTTCAAGCTCCGCGCGCAGGGCACGATCAATCAAGGTGGACAACACAGGGCCAGGCTCGGATTCAATGCCTTCCTGCACGCGATGGAGCTGAAAGCGGGTGCGTATCAGGCTCCAGCGATGGTGGATGATGTCGGCCTGGTCGAACTGGACCGTGGTCGCCCGGGCGATTGCATTGAGTGTCTCGCCGGTGGCGTCCGAGACAAGATGAAGATTGATCCGATGCATGCCCATTCCCCCGCCTTGCGTGCCATCCGCATCTGGCACCCGTCAACCGATGCCGTCGAGGACTTTTGGCGGCGGCCGGTAAAGCGGTTTCGGCGGGAGCCTCCTGACTTAAATGAACGAAGGCGGATTCCCAAGGGAGCAACCGGTCGCTTCTTGCCGCACTGGCAAAAGAACCCTGCCGTCGGCGAAGCCCTGGAATTCACTTGCGGAATGATTGGCGTGGGTGACTGAACCCCGCCGACGCCATGGGCGTGACGGGGTAAAGCGTCGGCGCCCTGCTATTTCCTCGCGTCGCTGTAAGGAAATATGACATCACCGGTCTTCAGGGGCGGCGGAGAGAGAACGACCTCGACCTTGGGGTCCTTGAACTGTTCTATGTCGTTGCCCTTGACGTTCTGGAACTGAACTTCCAGCACGCGCGCCTCGGTCCACTCGCCATTGGGGCCGAAGGCGATGTCGCCAGCTAGGGTGTGGAACGTGTGCGAACGCAGATAGTCGGCGAGTTTCTGCTGATCCAGGCCACCCGTGCCCTCGATCGCGGCCTGCAGGACCTGCATGTCGGAAAAGGCGAAGGGCGGCAGGTAGAAACCCAGCAGGTCAACGCCGGCGGCGGCGGAGCGGGCCTGATAGCGCTTGAGGAAATCCAGCGCCTCCGGCGTGGCGTAAGCGCCGAAGGGCAGCCAGAAATCGTAGTCGACAATGCCGTTCATCAGCGGGCCAAGCTGCGTCTTGATGGCGGTTGCCTGCAGGCCAACCATGCCGCCGCCGAACAGCTTCGCCTTCAGGCCGATCTCGCTCGCGGCGCGGATCATGCCGACGGTGTCGGGCGGGTAGGAGGCGACAAAGACAAGGTCCGGATTGGTGGCCTGGATGGCGCGGATGATGGGCGAGAAATCGCTGGTCGGCGGCGGATAGGATTTGTCATAGACGATTTTCAGGCCGGCTTCCTTGGCCAGTTCGCGGGCACCATCGATCGCGTTATGCGCGAACTCCGCGTCGGCCCCAACAATCGCCAGGGTTGAAGGTTTTGGGGTCTGCGCCATGGCGACCTCGAAGAAGCCCTTGGAGAAGCTTTGCTTGGGTTTGGGACCGCCGGTTGGGCCGATGGAGAAGTAATTCGGGTAGTTGAACTCCGTGTTCACCGCCAGGCCGAGCAGGCCGAGGAAGGTGCGCCGGTGCTGCATGATGACTGGCATGGCGGGCGCGACCATGTTGGTCGCGTAGCCGCTGATGACCATGTCAACCTTGTCGACGTCCAGCAGCTTGGTGTAGATGCCCGGCACGGTCGATGGATTCGACTGGTCATCGTAGTAGACGAGCTTGACGGGCCGGCCAAGGATGCCGCCCTTGGCGTTCACCTCTTCCTCCCAGATCTGCATCGCCAACAGGGCGGATTTGCCGTTTGGCGCCAGGCCGCCGGTCAGCGCCATGCCGAAGCCGATCGTGATCGGGTCAGCGGCTCTGGCCTGGGGGGCGGCAAAAGTGATGGCAGCGGCAAGCAATGCGCCCGCCAGATGTTTCAGCATCCAGTCCTCCTTGGCTTCTTATGCGAACCGGCTTCTCTTGTTCGGGCCGATCGCCGCTATATGAACCGGCGAAGGGTTACAGAGCCATCCTATCTGTGACGACGACGCCTGTTCTGTTCAATATTGTAAACACGAAGCCGCGATAGGTGGCCTGAGCCGGTCCGTCCGTGACAGGAACAGTGGGCATCGGATGTCAGCGTCGCGCTCGCCACAAGCGCCTGCCGGGTGGCAAGTCCAACAGTTTCGCTTTATGCTACGCGTTAGGAAACAAAGGAAACGATCCATGCGCGACCTCGACGAATTCACCGTTACCGATGAAGCCCTCGCACAGATGGCCAACACGGAAAATCCGCGCCTGAAGCAGATCATGGATGCCGCCGTGCGTCACCTGCACGCCTTCGCCCGCGAAGTCGATCTGACCCCGGACGAATGGTTGCAGGGCATCCAGTTCATGACGGCGGTTGGGCAGGCTTGCACGCCGCTGCGGCAGGAATTCATCCTGCTTGCCGATGTCCTCGGCCTGAGTGCCGTGGTCAACGCCCTGCACGACAAGAAGGCCCGCGAACTCGGCAGCCAGTCCAGCCTGCTTGGCCCCTTTTTCCGCGAAGGCGCGCCCGTGCTGCCGGCCGGCAGCCAGATCGTGGAAAAACCCACCGCGGAAGAAATCGTGGTGTACGGCCAGGTCACCAGCAATGACGGCACGCCGCTTCCCAACGCTCTGATACAAATCTGGCAGACCAGCGAGCGCGGCCTGTACGACATGCAGGAACGTGGCGGCGAGACGATGGACATGCGCGGCAATTTCATGACCGACGAACAAGGCCGCTATCACTTCCGCACGGTGCGTCCGCTCGGCTACTCCATCCCGATGGACGGCCCCGTCGGCATGCTGGTGCGGAAGCAAAACCGGCCTGGCATGCGGCCCTCCCACATCCATTGCTTGATTGGCGCGGAAGGATGCCGCGAGTTGGTCACCGCGCTGTATTTTGGCGATGATCCCCATATCGACGACGACACCGTGTTTGGCGTGTCGCAGTCGCTGGTGGTGGGGGCGAAAGAAGATCCGGCCTCACCGATCCCGGGCCTGCGGGCGGTGCGTTACGACTTCCGGCTGGCCAAGGCAGCCCCCGGCGAAACCGGCCGCGTCGGCGCTGATCCCACCAAGCTGATGCAGGCGGCTGAATAGTGCCGCGCCGCCTCGTTGACATTTCCTCGCCGCTGAAGGCCGGGATTCAAAGCGA
>CAXTXZ010000225.1:0-1553 GCA_964248015.1 uncultured Rhodopila sp.
CATAAAAACATACTATTTTTAGTTTATAAAAATACATACATAACGAAATAGCATCATAATTTCCAAGGAAATTCTTTAATGCCAGGATATTTGCATGATATGATTCAATTTACCGGACCGAAATAGTCTGAAAAAGCGTTATAACATCATCAAAATCATCACAAACCCGTGTTGACCATCATCACAGCGACGTGAAATCAAGTTCCCGCGATCACATTCTCGGGAACTTATCATGAGCGGCACAACCACATTAGGCACTTCCGGACAAGGCGGCTATCTGCTGCCAACGGGGTATTTGAGCACCAGCGGCAACCAGGTCGTTGACGCCAATGGCAACCCCGTGCGGCTCGACTCAGCCGGCTGGGCTGGCACCGACGGCTTGGCAGGGAGCACGCTCCAGGGGCTTAACGCCGCCAGCTACCAAACCATCATGAACAGCATCAAAGCCGATGGGTTTAACACGATCCGCATTCCCTGGTCGAATGTCGGCCTGTTCGCAATGCCGAACGCCATCGACTACTCGCAAAACCCTGATTTGGCAGGTCTTAACACTTTCCAGGTTTTCCAGAAGATCGTCGCCTACGCCGGGCAGATCGGCCTCAAGATCATCTTCGATCACCATACGGATGATGGCGGCCTCAATGGATGGGGCGGCCAGCAGGTCAATGGCCTCTGGATCGACAGTGGCCCCGGCACCGACGGCACGGACGGCAGCGGCACCACCGGCACTGTGACGGCGGCGAAATTCCAGCAGGACTGGGTGACGCTGGCATCGGCCTTCAAGGGCAATTCAACCGTCATCGGCTATGATCTCGACAACGAGCCGACCTCCGGAGGCAACATCAACTGGGGGCAGGGCGGGCCGACCGACATCCAGGCCATGTACACCACTGTCGGCAATGCCGTCGAGGCAGCCGATCCCGGCGCGCTCATCATCGCTGAGGGACCGCAGGAGTACAGCGCCCCCGGCGCGGGTTCCGGCATGGCCGCCAATGTCGCGGCTCCCGAAGGCGACCTGACCGGCGTGGCGACAAAGCCGGTGACCTTGAACACGCCAAACAAGGTCGTCTACTCGGTCCACGAATACCCAACATCAATTTCCGCCATACCCGTTGACTCAGGCTCCGGATACATCCAGCAGATGAACGCGGCGTGGGGTTATCTTGAGGCTCAGAACATCGCGCCGGTGTGGATCGGCGAAATGGGCGCCTCGCTCGATGGCACGGCCGATAGCGCTGGCTCCAACCTGGCGGACGAACAAGCCTGGGCCACCACCCTTATCAACTATATGAACGGCCAGGACGGCAGCCAGGGCGGCCCGACATTCACCGGCAGCCAGCAGCCGATCAGCGGAGACTGGTGGGCGGTTGGCTCCGTGGCCGGACAATGGCCAGACGGCTTCCAAACCGCGGTGGGCGCCGCCAGCTACCGGCCCGGCCAGCAGGCCATCACCAACCAGATGATCTTCGTGCCAAAAACCCCTCTCGTCACGATCACGCCTTCGGCGAACGACACGGTTGTCAAGGCAGGCTCGGCCGCCGCGATCACCGACG
>CAXTXZ010000225.1:1653-6486 GCA_964248015.1 uncultured Rhodopila sp.
CCAGCCCAACGGCGCGTGGAACGTGAGCCCAGGAACCGCCACCAGCCCGCTGCCGCCGCCTCCTTCGGCGAACGACACGGTTGTCAAGGCAGGCTCGGCCGCCGCGATCACCGACGCCAGCGGCAACAAGTGGACAATCACCAGCG
Source organism: uncultured Rhodopila sp. (assembly GCA_964248015.1). GTDB lineage: Bacteria > Pseudomonadota > Alphaproteobacteria > Acetobacterales > Acetobacteraceae > Rhodopila. The sequence continues at coordinate 1,800 of CAXTXZ010000225.1, forward strand.
CCGGCCTCGTCGCGGTGAACGGCGCCGCCGACACGACCACGGCCAGCGTCATCGAACTCGCCTACGTCAACGGCACAGTCTACCAGGAGAACGCCAGCAACCTCTGGTGGGGCGAGACCCAGCCCAACGGCGCGTGGAACGTGAGCCCAGGAACCGCCACCAGCCCGCTGCCGGTTGTGGGAAGCCCAGACAAGCTGGTGCTGAAAATGTCCGAGGATGCATACAACGGCGATGCGCAGTTTACCGTGAAGGTTAACGGCATGCAGGTTGGCGGCACCTACTCAGCGATCGCGTCGCACGCCGCTGGCCAGGACAACATGCTGACGCTCAGTGGCAACTTCGGCGCCGCTCCTGCCGTTGCCGTGACATTCACCAATGATCTTTATGGCGGCAGCCCTAGCCTTGATCGGAATCTTTATGTTGATGGCATTACTTACGATGGCGTGACACAAGCCGCGTCCGCGGTGCTCTACAGAAGTGGCGCCACCACATTCAATTTGCCAGCGCCCGCGCCAGATGCGCTGACGCTGAAAATGTCGGAGGATGCCTATCAAGGTGACGCGCAATACACCGTCTCCGTCAACGGCATGCAGGTTGGCGGCATTTATTCCGCAACCGCTTCCCACACCGCCGGGCAGGACACCACGCTCAACCTCAGCGGCAACTTCGGCGCTGCCCCTACGGTTGTCGTGACGTTCATCAACGACGCCTACGGCAGCACTGGCCAGGACCGCAACCTTTATGTCGACGGCATCACCTATGACGGCATAACCCAAACCGCGTCCGCCGATCTCTTCAGCAACGGTCCGGCTGTCTTCGCGCTGCATGGCACGGCCAAATCCACGGCCGCTCCAAACGCAACGATGACGCTGGCAGACGATAAAGGCGCCACCGCCAAGCTGGCTGTCATCACCAGCGGCTCGCAGGTGTCTTACGGCAATGGCGCGCAAACCAGCCTGGACGGCAACGTCCGCCAAAGCGTCGACAGCACCGGCGTTGTCAACATCTCCACCGACTGGTTCAACAATGGCCCGGTTTCTCTCGGCGTGGTGGATAAAGCGGGAGCCTCGTACCACGTCTCCAACTTTGCCGCGAGCAACGTCGAGGTTGCCGGCGCCACCGCCGGTTCGGTGACAGTTGATGGAGCCGCCGGCGGCTCCATCAAGGTGGATTCCGGCACCTATGTGGTCAGCATCGCCGCCGAGGCACTGGCCAGCGGTTCCGCCACGCAAAACCGCATGAGCGTGGCTCTGTTGGGCAGCGGAAACGACAGCCTGTTGATTGACGACAGCGCGACATCCGGCCTGGCGAGCAACGTTGTCGCCTTGGGCGGCGGCAACGACACGATCCGCTTCATTGGCGCGTCCGCCAACACCGTCACGGCGGGTTCTGGCCTCAGCACCGTCGTTACAGGAACAGGAACAAACCTGTTCACCGCCGGTATGGGAACCTTGGACGTCACCGGAGGGACGGGGACCAGCGGCTACGTGTACCACATCGGCGGCGGGCTTCTCGAAATCGAGGACTTTGGCCTGTCGAAGAGCAACTACGTAAATATCGATAAAACGTTACAAGCCTCAGCAACACAATCGTCTGATGGCCATGGCGGCGTGATGATGACGCTTGGCGCAACCGGCCACGGCATTGATTTTGTCGGAGCGGCCGGTTTGCCAACGGCTCAGATACACTACGTTTAGTGCCGGCGGCCTTTGCGTTGACGGGCAAGCGCGCCGGGTAAAGGAGCGGCGCGCGAAATCAAGCGTCTTACGCCAGTCGGCGCAAACACCGGCTGGCGTAAGATTGTCCCAACCGGCGCTTGGCCGCTTGGCGCTTACGCGGGTTGCCTGGCGCGCGCGCTCTTTAACCAGATGCGGCGCAACACACGCATGACCCAGTACCGTTCACGCACCTCAGGCCTCATCAGTTTCCGCACCAGGGCAGGCTGGTCCCAAGGAACGTCGTGGTAGCCACTCCTCAGGAACTGGTTCGAGGGATCTTGACGCCATGTGTCAGGAAAGAACACCACGATGTCGCTTTTCGTCCGTGCTGGCCGCTCCTGCAAGGCACGGTTGGCGAGGCGAGCGACAAGGGCTTCGGCAAGGTCACGACCCGGTCCCAGGCGCACGGCGCAGATCGGCGTGTTGCGCGCATTCATCTCAATGAGGTAGGCCGCTCCGGTCGCCGCCTCGATCATGAAATCAAAACCCACCAAGCCGGAAAGGCCCAGCGCTTTGACGACGCGGCGGGCGGTGTCAACCATCTCGGGGTTGTTGATGATGCGCGACACTGTGGATGGGCCCGTAGCCGATTCAGTCACCACCGCTTCCGCGCATGTCGCCGCCAAAACCTCGCCCTGCCAACAGGCAACGCCAATGTTGGCCGGCCATCCATCGATATAACCTTGCACGGACATCGCCGCCTTTTCGCGTCGCGCCCACGCGCGAACACTGAAACTGTTGCCCTCCAGCACCATCTCGCGCAGCGCCAGCCTGCCGCTCGCCGGCCTGATCATCTTGGCGAAGATGCTCTGTGCGGCCGCGGCGTTTGACACAATGCGAACGCCAAAGCCCGCCCAACTTCCGTCGGCTTTCAAGACAAATGGGACAGGATGGCTGGCCGCCCACGTGTTCAGGGCGGCCGCGTCCGGCAGCGCCATTGAAGGCGGCACGCGCACCCCAAGGCTGCGCGCGAGCGACAACAAGGCATTGCGCGACGTTACCGTTGGAAAGATGTCCGCCCGGCCAACGGAACGCTCGATCAGCAGCCGAGCATCTTGATCCCGTGTGGATCGCCATACCTGATGCAGATCCCGTATCGTGCGTTCGTCACAAGGTATCACCAAGTCCGGCCGCAAACGCAGCAGCGCCGCCTCTAGACTTTTGGGAGGCAAAATAGCACTATACACCATACGATCAGTAAAAAACGTCAATACCCGAGCGGGATGATTGCGTGGCGAGACCAGGCAGACATCCGCGCCCGCATCGTGCAGTTCCATTGCCAAACGCGCGGTTGATGGCAACAGGCCTGTCGTTGCAAGCAGCACCCGCGGCTCGCACGACGTTCTACGACGTGAGGCGGCGGGAGATGGCGGCCTCCCGACGTTGATCATCATGGACTGCGTCTCATAATTGGACGTGAACTCTAAGGGAGCGCTTCGCATGTCACTGCCATCATTTAAGAGTGAATTGGTAGACAACGCTAGTTCCATTCTGCGATCAGGGCTTATGTTGCCATTGCGTCAGTAGACCATTGTCGCAACGGCAAGTGAAGTAATTACCATAGTGATGGAGTGCTTGTGATGAGTCCGTTCACTTCGCGTTCAAAGGCAGGGCACGCATGAGCAAGATGATAGACGTCGCAATAATTGGTGCGGGCCCCTATGGCCTCTCACTCGCTGCGCACGTCGCCGCGACAGGCCTCAACTGCCAGGTCTTCGGGCAGCCGATGCATACTTGGCGAACCGGCATGCCGGAAGGCATGGTATTGAAATCCGAGGGTTTTGCTTCCAGCCTATGGCATCCTGACAACGCCTTCACCCTGCGCGATTACTGTGCGGAGCAAGGCCTTCCCTACAAGGATTCCGGCCTCCCGGTGCCCCTGAAGACCTTCTCTGATTACGGCGTCGCCTTCCAGAAACGCTTCGTGCCCATGCTGGACGAACGGTGGGTCACAAGTTTGGATCGAGAGAGTAACGCCTTTGTGCTTCGTCTTGACAATGACGAAATAGTTACGGCTCGCCGTGTCGTTATCGCCGCGGGCATCCGCAGCTTCAACCAAACGCCGCCGGAGCTTGATCCCATCAAGGGGCCGCTCTGCTCCCATAGCGCTGACCATCACCCGCTCCGCCAGTTCAGCGGGAAAAACATGCTGGTGATCGGCGGCGGCGCGTCCGGTGTCGGCTTGGCCGCCCTCATGAGCGGACAAGGGGCCAAGGTGACCGTTGCAGTGCGCAAAAACCGCATCGACTTCTGCGGCCCGCCCATGGAACGCAGCGTGCTGGATAAAATCCGCGAACCCGAATCCGGTCTCGGAACCGGCTGGCGCTCGTTGGCTTGCGTGGTCGCACCCATGGTCTTCTACCAGATGCCCAGAAACTTCCGGCACATGATCGTTCGCAAACACCTTCCGCCCGCGCCCGGCTGGACCTCGCGTGAGGAAGTGGAACGTAACGTACCGGCCCTTCTAGGTGCGAAGCTTGCCCGGTCGACGGTTCGCAACGGCAATGCGGTGGTCACTTTCCGGATGGATGATGGCACCGAGCGGACTGTTGAAGCGGAACATGTTATTTCTGCAACCGGCTACAAGGTCGACATGCGCCGGCTTCATTTCCTCAATCAGGAACTATTGCAGAAGCTTAACTTGGCAGACAGCTCGCCTGTGTTGTCGCCGCAATTTGAAACTTCTGTTCCAGGTCTGTTCGTTGTGGGCACCGCCGCCGCCAACAGCTTTGGACCAATGCTCCGCTTCGCCTATGGTGCCGGGTTCACCTCCCATCGTCTCAGCCGTCACCTGAAACGTACAGCAGTCCGCAGATGGGTCGCAGGCAGGCGTGAAATGCCGGCAAATCAAGCGCCAACCTCGATTGCCGCCTCCGCCAGCGCAACGTGACCTCACACGCCTATAAAAACATGATTTGACAAGAGGCTACGATTTCATCCTCGCTCGGCAAAAACTGCCGGCCTCCTGT
>CAXTXZ010000226.1:0-6483 GCA_964248015.1 uncultured Rhodopila sp.
GGGTAGGGGCGGGAGCGCGCGCCCTCGAACGGGTTGCCGCCGGGCTGTATCTGGCCTTTGAGGTTGCCGGCGGCGCCGGACGTGCCGCAGAGGTATTCGAACTTGTCGTAATGCGGCTCAAGCTCGTCGTAGGTGACGCCCCAGTCCTGGATGGTCATGTCCTCCGGCAGGAAGGCCGCGCCGTAGCGGCTTGTGTTGTGCGATTTCGCCACGAAGTCGCTGGGCAGGAAGCGCCAGGTTTCGGCGTTCCAGTGGACGCCCGCGCCGCCGACGCCGTTGCCGAGCATGAAGGCGCCCCAGTTGCGGACGGGGAGGGCGGTCTGGTCGATCTTGTTGCGGAAGGTCAGGGACGCCTGCGCGGGCTTGAGGAACAGTTCGTGGCGCAGGCGGTAGCGCAGTTCGTCCGGCGCATAGGCGGGCGGGAAGTCCGAGGCGGTGTCGCGCCAGGGGCCGCGTTCTATGGCGACGACGTCCAGGCCTTCGTCGGTGAGTTCATTCGCCAGGATCGAGCCGGTCCAGCCCAGGCCGATGATGACGACGTCCTTGCGCGGCAGTTTCTGCGTCATGCGTCACGGCTTCCAGTTGGGATGGTCGCTGATGCCGACGGGGGGCAGCGGAAAGCGCTCGTTGTGGCGGTGCACCCAGTCGCGGTAGTCGTAGCGCGCGCCGGGGAAGCCGATCATTTTCCAGGACGCCATGCCCTTGTTGCCGCCGTAGATCGGATCGGCGAAGAAACCTTGCTGCGTGTCGACCAGCAGGGCGTCGAAGAAGAACTTGCCGTCAACGTGCTCCAGCTTCAGGGAGCCGTCCTCCATCCCCTTGAGGAGCTGGTCTTTCTGGTCGTCCGACAGCTTGGCGAAAGCCGTGTTGAACGCGGCCTTGCAATGCGTGTCGAGGTCGGCCAGGGCGAGGCGGTAGTACTGCGCGGGCGCGAGCGCCGACTGGTTGCCCTGCTCCTTCGTGCCGGGCTGGAATGGGCCTTCCGTGTAATGGTCCTCGAAGCGTCCGTAGGGTCCGGCGAGCTGGCGGTCGATGAACACGGCGCAGCCGGTGTCCTTGCCGCCCGGCGTTTCCGGGTCGGGCGGGATCAGCCGGTCCACCAGGGCCTCGACCGTTGCCGCTTCGTCGGCGGTGAAATACCGCCAGGGGCCGGGGGTGACCTTTTCGGGCGGATCGGCCGGGGCCGGGGTCCAGGGCAGCGCGCCCTTGATCGAGACCGCGAATGCTGCTTGCGGCATGGCGAACAACGCGATCGCCGACGTGGCGAGAAGGTCTCGGCGCCTGAGGCTGGACACGCGCGTCTCCCGGCTTGATTGGGTTTACGTGGCGAACGTCAAGCGGCGGACCTGGGTTCCCGCCTTGCCGGCGAGATGGACGGGTTGTTACCTGACGCCAAGGCGTCGGGCTTGCGCCACTTCGCCTTGGACGGCCTTGCCATCAGGCGATGCCCAGGACGGCAATGCTTTCATCGGTTGAGACGACCATGGCGCCTCGCAGTCCAGTTGGGGCCGCGAGGCGCCATGGTTCTTTGTTTTCCAGGCAGGTTCACGCCTCCAGGCCTTTCGGCTGTCCGGCGATCCGCTGTAAGCCGCGCAAGACCAGGCTGCGCATGGTTAAACCACCTCGGCAACGTTTCCCAACGCGGGCGTGGTGTTGTCCAGGATGGGCGCCTGTTCGCCTTCCCTGTCGTGGTGGATGCACAAGGTCGCGAAGGCGGAAACGTTGCACACCGCGGCGATCATCAGCAGCCCGCTGTCGTAACTGCCTGTCAGGTCGCGCAGCCAGCCCATCATGTAGCTGCCGACAAAGCCGGCGATGTTGGCGATCGAGTTGATGTAGGCGACGCCGGCGGCGGCCGCCGCGCCGCTGAGGAACGCGGTCGGCATCGACCAAAACACCGGCAGCACGGCGAACGAGCCGAACGAGGCGATGGACAGGGTCAGCAGGCGAAAATACGGGTTCGGCGTCAAGGCTGTCAGCACCAGTCCAACCGCCGTGATCAGGAACGTCACCGCGCAATGGCTACGCCGTTCCAGCAAACGATCCGACCGCCGCCCGTACCAGATCATCCCCACGGCGCCCACCGCGAACGGGATCGCGGAAACCAGGCCAGTCTGCATGTTGTCCAGGCCAAACTGTTTCACGATTTGCGGCATGAAGAAGACCAGGCCATAGATTTCATTGGCGATGCCGTACCCGGCCAGCCCGAAAGCCAACACCTTCGGATTACGCAACACCTCCCAGACTGACATGCCATGGGAGGTCTCGATTTGGCGCACCTCGGCCTCCTGACGCTTGACCAGCCAATCGCGCTCGTCTTTCTCCAGCCATTCCGCCTGGGCTGGCGTGTCGGTCATGTAGAACCAGGTCACAACCGACAGGACCAGGGCGGGCAGGGACTCGCTGAGGAAGACCCACTGCCAGCCCTTGAGGCCCAAGAATCCGTCCAGATAGAGGATGGAGGTGGACAAGGGCGCGCCAATGACCGAGGAGACAGGGATCGCGATCATGTACATGCTGATCATGCGGGCGCGATAGGCGGCGGGGAAATACAAAGTCAGGTAGAACAGGATGCCAGGGAAGAAGCCTGCCTCGGCGGCGCCGAACAAGAAGCGGATGACATAAAAGCTGGTGTCGTTCCAAACGAACGCCATGCTGCCGGACAGCACGCCCCAGGTGAACATGATGCGGGCGATCCATCGGCGGGCGCCCATTCGCAGCATGACCAGGTTCGACGGCGTCTCAAGCAGGAAGTAGCTGATGAAGAACACGCCCGCGCCGATGCCGTAGACGGTGGAGGTGAATTTCAGGTCCTTATTCATCTGCAACGCGGCGAAGCTGAGATTGACCCGGTCAAGATAAGCCACGAAGTAGCAGATGATGACGAATGGTATCAGCCGTCGCGATACCTTGGCCATGGTGCGAGTCTCGATGGCGTCCATTGGTCTTGCGTATCCCCCTGCTCCACCGGTTCCCGGCGGTTTTATTGTTGTTACGCACGAAGCTGGTTGCGCTTGGGTTAGGCCCATATTCTCGATCAAGTCAGCCTAAGCTTGGCCAGATTTGGCTATTTGCGAACCTTCGTCAACAAAGCCGCGGCTCCGCGGCCATCCCCAATGGCGGCGTTCCGAATTGGGCGGCACGGTTCCCATGGCGCATCGCAGTCCGGTCGGGACGGCGATGCGACATGGTTCCTTGTTTTCCAGGCAGATTCACGCCTCCGAACCTCCGGCGATCCGCTGTGTCGCCCATGCGGGAAAATAGAGTCCCAACCGGACTGGCCGGATGCGCCGGTTCCATCACACCGCGACTTCGTCCTTGATGGCGCCGCCAATTGGGACCACGGCGCCCTTCGCCTGAGCTGCCTTGGTTGATGCCACGCGAAGGGCAAGCTTGTGGCGGGACAGCGCGGCTTCCAGCCGGACGCAGAGGTGGCGGATCGACTCCGTGATCGCGAGGTAGATGAGCGCGCAATAGATGTAGACATCGAAATCGAAGGTCCGGGCGAAGATGAAGCGGGTCTGCCCCATCAGGTCGAACAGGCTGACGATGGCCGAGAGGGCGCTGGCCTTGACCATGCCGATCAGTTCGTTGCTGAACGGGCGCAGCGCGACCAGCATCGCCTGCGGCCAAACGACGTGACGGGCGACGCGATACCGTGACAGGCCGAGGGCGACGGCCGCTTCAGCCTGCCCCTTGGGCACCGAGGCCAGCGCGCCGCGCATGATCTCGGCCTGGTAGGCGCCGGTGTTCATGGAAAAAACCAGGATGCAGCAGCAGAAAGCGTCGCGGAAGAACCACCAGAGTCCGATGTTGGCAAGAAACAACCGGAACTCGCCGGCGCCGTAATAGGTGAGATAAAGCTGGCAAAGCAGCGGAGTGCCACGGAAGAAGGCGATGTAGCACTTGGCCGGCACGTTGAGGACCGGGTTGCCGGACATCCGGGCGCGGCTGACCGGAAAGGCGATCAGGAAGCCGATGCCGCAGGAGATGCCGATCAACTTGAACGTCATCAGCACGCCGAGCAGCAGGCGATAGCCGTACTGTTCGAGCAGCGAAACATCGAACAGGGACATGAGGCTGTCTTGAACGCTTCCCATCACGCCGCGTGTCCCCGGTTCGCGCGGCGCTCGACGTAGTTGATGCCCTGAAAGGAAACCAGGCTGAAGGCCATGTAGACGACGCAGGCGGCGCTGTAGAAGACCAGCGGGCGGCTTGTCGCGCGGGCGGCCTCGGAGGAGGCGCGCAGCAGGTCCATCAGCGCCAGCGTGGACACCAGGGACGTGTCCTTCATCACCACCGTCCAGATGTTGCCCAGGCCCGGCAGGGCGACGCGCGCCAACTGCGGCACGGTGACGAGGAAGAACGCCTGGCGTTTGTTGAGGCCAAGCGAACGCGCGGCTTCCCCTTGCCCGGGCGGAACGGCGGCCAGGGCGGAAATCCACACTTCGCTGGAGTAAGCGGCGGCGACCACGGACAGCGCGATCACGCCGGCGGAAAAAGCGTTCAGCTCAAGATGGAAGGGCAGGCGGAGGGCCGTGCCGAGTTTGTCGATCAGCGCCTGGAGGCCGAAGTAAATGATGAACAGCGCGAGAATGTCGGGGATGCCGCGGAAGAACGTGGTGTAGGCATCGCACGCGGCGCGCACGGCGCGGCTTTTGGACATCTTCGCGACGGCCAGAAGCAGGCCGCCGCCAAATCCGAAGGGCACGGTGGCCAGCGCCAGGGCGACGGTGATGACAGCGCCCTGAAGGAGATGGTTCCACCATCCGTCAGAGCCGAAGAGCAGATCGAACGCGCTCATTCAACACTCTCCTCTGCGTGACCTTGCAAGACACATGCCGAACGGCCGCGACGTCCGGGGTTCTGATGCATTCAGGCCTCATGCCGATCGACGCTTGCGCCGGCCGGCGCAGAAGTCATTTCTCGCGCGCCACCGCCTGCCTCCCGGCGCGCATGCGGGGCTGGGCAAGCGTCCGCCGGCATCAGTTCGTGGGCGTTCCGCGGATATCGATCTTGAAGTATTTCGCTTCCAGCTTCTTGTAGGTGCCGTCGGCATCGAGCTCGTCAACCGCCTTGTTGAACATCGCCAGCAGGTCGGTGTCTTCCTTGCGGAAGGCGGCGCCGACCCCGGGTCCCATGGTTTCCGGGTCGCGCGGGATGGTTGACACGACGCGGCAGCAACCATTGCCGGACTTCTTGATGAAGTCCTCCAGCACGATGAAATCGTTCAGGTCGTAATCGACCCGGCCGTTGGCGACCTCCATCTGCGGGTCATCGCCGCCCGGGTAAACCTTGATGTCGGAGTCCTTGTAGAACTTGTTGAGGTAGCCAGCGAAGATCGTGGAGGACTGCGCGGCGATCGTCTTGCCCTTCAGCGCGGCGGGCGAGAGATCGTTGCCCTTGTTGTCCACCGACGTCATGAACGCCGGCGGCGTGGCGAGGTAGACCTTGCTGAAGGCGACTTTCTGCGCGCGCTGCGCCGTTATGTTCATCCCCGACACGATCATGTCGAACTTGCCGGCGAGCAGCGCGGGGATGATGCCGTCCCAGTCCTGGTTCTGCTTGGTGCATGCGACCTTCATCCTCGCGCAGAGGGCGTCGGCGTATTCCATCTCCCAGCCAACGATGTTGCCCTTGGCGTCCACGCTTTCGAAGGGCGGGTCGGTCGCGTCCGTGCCGATGCGGACCGTTGCCCATTCCCTTGCCTCGGCGGGGGCGCACAGGAGCGCGGCGGCGAGACCCGCCGCGGCCAGCGCTTTCGCGACGGTTGTTCCAGCCGGGCGCTTGGCGATCATCATTCGGTTCTCCTGGTTTATGCCGACTCGTGAAGGACGCCTGCGCCAGCAGGCAGCAAGAAGCGTGCCATGCTTGGGGTGCTGGTCAGGCACGCGCTTGGCGCGATCCTGCCCAAGGGTTGACCAGCCTCCGGCCAAGAAGTTGCCGCGGGCCGCCCTGATGGAGTGCGCCGGATCGTCCTCCGGCAGCCAGGCCCTCGCGTCAGGCGGCGGAAGAAACGCCGGTCACGATGAAGGGAATGAGGCTCGCCATGTCCCGAGCCTGGTGTCCCGCCTCAGAAGTTCGCCATGGCGGGCGAACCCCTGAACCGGGACACCGTGGCGCATCACCGTCCAGTGGGACTGCGATGCGCCGTGGTTCGTTGTTTTCCAGGCGGATTCACGCCTCCGAACCTTTCGGCCCTCCGGCGATCCGCCATGGTTCCTTGTTTTCAGTGGCCTGCTTGTCCCCTGCGTTCGCAGGACGCGACGAAATCCGGGGACAGGGCGCCAGCCAGGAACCCAAAGGATGGGCGCACCAGCCCAACAGGCTGCTAGAGGTTTTTCCGCTCGCATCGGCTCACGGAAAAACCCTGGCACATTGTTTCAGCGAGCATCCTCACCCGTTCAGGCAGGCAATCTGAACGGGACCCGCTCTAAGCCTTCACCAAGGGACAGCCGCCCTCGGCCAGCGGCCGCCAGGCAT
>CAXTXZ010000227.1:0-6439 GCA_964248015.1 uncultured Rhodopila sp.
GACGCGCCAATGAATTGTGAGCGAGCAGGATGGGTTTTGGTTGCATGGTAAAGGCGTGACGATGTGGCTGGCGACGATTTTGCGATCGGCCGCGCCGCCATGGCGCGCGTCCGGACAGCGCAAGGGTTTGCAATCACTTTTCGCTGCCGGGGCGGCGGCGGCCTGCCGTCGCGTTGCGGAAGGCCGCGACACCGATTGACTCGGCACAGCCGCTTCGTCAGTTTCCGCGCGTCCGGGACAGATTAAAAACGAAGGGAACGGGGAGCGGATGGCAGGCCATGGAGTCGTCGTTGGGGCGCGCGGGTTGGCCGCGTGACCAACCTGCTTGAGGCGAAGGGCCTGCACGCCGCGTATGGCGAGACCAAGGTGCTGCATGGCATCGACTTCGCGGTGCGCCAGGGCGGGGTGACGGCGCTGCTGGGCGCCAACGGGGCCGGCAAGACCACCACGTTGCGGGCGATCTGCGGCCTGGTTCGCACCACGGGCGCGATCACCCTGGGCGGCAAGCCCATTGACGGCCTGCCAACCGAGGACATCGTGCGGCTTGGCGTCGCGCAGGTGCCGGAAGGGCGCGGCACGTTCATGGAGCTCACGGTCGAGGAGAACATGAAGCTGGGCGCCTATACCCGCCCGGCGCGCGAGGCGACGGCTGACTTCGCGCATATGTTCGAATACTTCCCCCGGTTGAAAGAGCGTTTCAAGCAGCAGGCCGGCACCTTGTCGGGCGGCGAGCAGCAGATGCTGGCCATCGCCCGCGCCCTGCTGCTGCGGCCCCGGCTGCTGTTGCTGGACGAGCCGTCTTTCGGGCTTGCGCCGCTGATCGTGCAGGAGATTTTCCGCATATTGCACCGCATCAAGGATGACGCGGGCGTCAGCATCCTGCTGGTCGAGCAGAACGCCAGCCTGGCGCTGGAATTCGCCGAGGACGCCTTCCTGCTGGAAACCGGGCGCATCGTGATGTCCGGGCCGGCCGCCGAGATCAGCAAGGACGAGGGCATACGCCGCTCGTACCTCGGGTATTAGGAGAAAACGATGCTCGCCGGCGTCATCCATCAGGTCATGTCGGGCATCGCCACGGGCGGCATCTACGCCAGCGTGGCGCTGGCCCTGGTCATGATCTACCAGGCCACGCACCATGTGAACTTCGCGCAGGGGGAGATGGCGACGTTCTCCACCTACATCACGCTGACGCTCATCAACCTGGGGCTGCCCTACTGGGTGGCGTTGGCGGCCGCGGTGGCGCTGTCGTTCATCATCGGCGTCGGCATCGAGCGGGTGCTGATGCGGCCGCTGGCGAATGCGCCGGTGCTGGCGTCCGTGGGCGTGTTCGTCGGCCTGCTGCTGATCATCAACAGCCTGAGCGGCTGGTTCTTCGACTACACCATCAAGCAGTTCCCGTCGCCGTTCCCGGACCGGCCGATGCTGGGCGGCTACCTGTCCGGGCACGAGCTTGGCTCAACGGCGGTCACCCTGATCGTGCTGACCAGCGTCTACCTGTTCTTCCGGCACACGCGGCTGGGGCTGGCGATGCGGGCGGCGGCGTTCAACCCGGTGTCGTCGCGCCTTGTCGGCGTGCGCGTCGGCTGGATGCTGGCGCTGGGCTGGGGGCTGGCGGCGGCGATCGGCGCGGTGGCCGGGTGCATGGTCGCGCCGATCGTGTTCCTCGATCCCAACATGATGGCGGGCATCCTGCTGTACGCCTTCGCCGGCGCGCTGCTGGGGGGCATCGACAATCCCCTGGGCGCGGTGCTGGGCGGCTTCGCGGTCGGCGTGATCGAGAACCTGGGCGGGGCCTACGTGGTGGGCACCGAACTGAAGCTGACGCTGGCGCTGGCGATCATCGTCGCGGTGCTGACGGTCAAGCCCACCGGCCTGATGGGCCGCAAAGTGTATAGCCGGGTGTGAAGATGATGCGGATGTCCTGGTTGGTCGGCGTTCTGGTGGTGCTGGCGGCGGCGGTTCCGGTCGCCTGGTTCACCGATTACCACCTGTTCCAGCTCACCATGGTGGTGGTCTATGCCATTGCCGTCCTGGGCCTGTCGCTGCTGATCGGCTTCAACGGGCAGATCTCGCTGGGGCACGGGGCGTTTTACGCGATCGGCGCCTACACCACGGCGATCCTGATGACGACCTGGGGGGTGCCGTACTGGCTGACGCTGCCGGTGTCGGCCTTTGTCTGCGCCGTCGTGGGGTTCCTGGTGGGGTTGCCGGCGCTGCGGCTGGGCGGGCTGTACTTGGCGCTGACCACGTTCGCCCTGGCGGTGGCCATCCCGCAGATCCTGAAATACAAGGCGTTCGACACCTGGACCGGCGGCGTGCAGGGGCTGGTCATCGACAAGCCGGACGCGCCGTTCGGGCTGGACCTGTCGCCCGACCAGTGGCTGTACCTGTTCACCGTGGCGGTCGCCGTGGCGCTGTACGTGGTGGCGTGGAACCTGGTGCGGGGCCGCGTCGGGCGGGCGATGATGGCGATCCGCGACCACGCGATGGCGGCCGAGGCGATGGGCATCAACCTCGCCATGGTCAAGACCGGCACGTTCGCCGTCAGCGCGATGTACACCGGCCTGGCCGGGTCCCTGGGCGCCATCGCGGTGCAGTTCGTGGCGCCGGACAGCTTTGGCGTGTTCGTCTCGGTCTTCCTGTTTGTCGGGCTGGTGGTGGGCGGCGTGTCGTCGATTGGCGGCACGCTGATCGGGGCGGCGTTCATCGAGTTCGTGCCGAACGTGGCGGACAAGCTGTCGAAGGCCGCGCCGGGCGCGGTTTACGGCGTGATCCTGATCGCGGTGATGTTCCTGATGCCGGCGGGAGTCGGGGGGTTCCTGGGCCAGATGTGGCGTCGCATGACGGCGGCGCGGCGCCCGGCAGGCGCCGTATCGGAGCGGGCCGTGGGCACGGCGCCATACCGGCAGCCGGCAAACCTGGCCAGCCCGACCGCCGCGCCCGGGCTGGCGGAGCCGCGGCTGGCTGGCAAGGACGCCGCCGGCGTTCGCCTGGAGCGTTGAGCTCCAAACGCTTTCATCGCTGGCGGCAAGGCTGGCGCGGCGCGACCGCGGCCTCGGTCGCGGCCTGTTCATGACGAGCCACTGATCGCGTAAGGGTTTCGTTAATCACTCCCGTCTACGGTGGGGCCTTGCGGCGAAACGCGTCCAACTGGCGCGTGGGCTGGTTCGGCTCCGGCGGCCGACGAGGGAGACAGGCTTGCCCAGGGCGTTCAGACTGATTTCGCGCAGCCGCATCCTCGCCTTGACGGCGATGGCCTTGATGGCTGGCCTGGTGTTCGCGGCCGCGACCGCGCTATGGATGCTGCGCCAGGGGGCCATCGCGGACACCGATGAGAACAACCACCGTCTTGCCGTCGTGCTCGCGGAGCAGACGACGCGGACGTTTCAAGCCGTCGACCTCGTCCTGCTGGACATGTTGGACAGGATCACCGACAGCGGCGCCGATGGCCTGGCCTCGCTGCACGACAGGTTCGGCGGCGGCGATGTGCACGAGGCGCTGACGAAGCGGCTGGCCGACCTGCCGCAAGCCGCGAACTTCATCATCGTTGATTCCGGCGGGCGCCTGGTGAACATCTCGGGGCAGCGGCCCGGCCCGGAGTACAGCGTCGCCGACCGGGCCTATTTCCAGCACTTCGCCAGCACGCCGGATCCTGGCCCCTACGTTTCGGCGCCGGAGGTCAGCCGCTCTTCCGGCGTGCGCTCGATTTTCCTGGCGCGCCGGATCACCGCGCCGGACGGCGGCTTCCTCGGGGTTGTGATCGCGCCAATCCCGCTGACCTATCTCAACGCGTTCTTCGCCGAGGTCGGCCTTGGCGACGGCACCGGGATCACGATCGTCCGCCGGGACGGAATGCTTCTGGTGCAATACCCGAAGCAGGCCATCCAGGCCGCCGAGCAAATTCCAGCGAACACCGGCTGGTATGCGGCGGTTGCCGCGGGCGGCGGCCGTTACACGTCGACCGGCGCTTTCACCCATCTTGGCCCCGCTTTCGTTTCCATCGCGTTGGTCAAGGCCTATCCGATTGTCATCAATGTGTCGCGCATCGAGAAGACGGCGTTGGCGCGCTGGTGGCGGCAGGCGATGGCGATTGGCCTCGGCGTGCTGTGCGGCACGGTCAGCCTGAGCCTGCTGCTGCGCGCCATGGCCCGCCAGCTTGCGGTCATCGAGGCGTCGCAGGCGCAGATCAGCCGGCAGGTGGACGCCATCCAGGCCAGCGAGGCCCTGCTGACGACCACGCTGGAGCACATGAACCAGGGGCTCATCATGGTTGATGGCGATGGAGTCATGGCGGTCTGCAACAAGCGCGCGATGGACATGCTGGGCCTGCCGGCCGCCATGGCGGCGTCGCGCCCGAAGGTGGTCGATTGCATCAACTATTCGATGCGGGAGGGCGTTTTCAAAGGCGCCGCGGAACAAGCCGTGGACAGGGCCATCGTGCTCGATCCCCATGCCTGCTACGAACGCCGGCGGGCTGACGGCACCGTGCTGGAAGTGCGCAGCGCGCCGCTGCCGGATGGCGGCCTGGTCCGCACCTTCACCGACATCACCGCCCGCGCCGCGGCCGAGGAGATGCTGGGCCTGGCCGCCTCGCACGACCAACTGACGGGCCTGGCCAACCGCAACGGGTTCAATGGGCGCCTGGACGCCATGCTGGCGACGGCGCGGCGCGGCGCGGCCGAATTCGCCGTGCTGTGCCTCGACCTTGATCGGTTCAAGGCGGTGAACGACACGCTGGGGCATGAGGCAGGGGACCAACTGCTTATCCAGGTGGCGCAGCGCATGCGGGAGATCATCCGCGTCACCGACATCATCGGCCGGCTGGGCGGCGACGAGTTCGCCATTGTCGTGTCGGGCGTGAACCTGGATGGCGCGGAACAGATATGCCGCCGCCTGCTTGAATCGATCCGCATGCCCTACGTGCTGAACGGCGAGCCGGCGCGGATTGGCGTCTCCATCGGCGTGGCCATGTATCCGGTTGACGGCGGCTCCGGCGAGCAGTTGCTGCGCAACGCCGACACCGCGCTGTACAAGGCCAAGGCGGCGGGGCGCAACGCCTGGCGCGCCTATGCCTCCGAGGACGGCCAGCGGGAGCAGCACCGCATGCAGCTTGAGCAGGATTTCCGCACCGCCATCGAGCTGTCGCAGCTAACCCTGGCCTACCAGCCGATCTGCGATGCCGCCAGCGGCGACCCGGTGGCCTTCGAGGCGCTGCTGCGCTGGACCCATCCCAAGCTTGGCGCCGTGTCGCCGACCGAGTTCATTCCCATCGCGGAGCAGAACGGGCTGATCATCACGCTGGGCCGCTGGGTGCTGCAGACCGCCTGCGCGGAGGCCGCCGCCTGGGCGCTGCCGCTGCGCATCGCGGTGAACCTTTCGCCGGCGCAGTTCCGCGACCGCGAGCTGCTGGGGTTCATCCGCGACGTGCTGTCCCATACCGGGCTGCCGCCGGCTCGCCTGGACCTTGAGGTGACGGAGGGCGTGCTGCTGGAGGATGTGGAGGACGTCGTCAGGACGATGCAGGCGCTGCGCGACCTCGGGGTCCACATGGTGCTGGACGATTTCGGCACGGCGCACGCCAACCTGAGCTACCTGCGCGGCTTTCCGTTCGACACGGTGAAGATCGACCGCTCCTTCCTGCGCGCGCTGAACAGCGACCGGCAGGCGCGCGCGCTGGTGGAGGCGATGCTGGCGATGGCGCGCGCGCTCGGGCTTGATGTCATCGGGGAGGGCGTGGAAACGCCGGAACAGCTTGCCCTGCTCAACCTTCTGCAATGCCGCTGGGTGCAAGGCTACCTGCTTGGCCGCCCTGCCTCGGGCGAGGCGACGCGCGCGATGGTCTGGCAGCTTGCGGAGGACAAGGTCCGGCGCGAGGGCGCTGCCCGCCTGTCCAGGTCGGGGGCGCATGGATGAGAGGATGGCAGCGAGGGCATGGCAACGCCCGAGGCCGGTTTCAGCCTGGGACGCTTGCGCCCTAACCCGCTCCATGGCGCATCGCAGTCTGGTTGGGGCTGCGATGCGCCATGGCTCATTGTTTCCCAAGCAGATTCACGCCTCCAGACCTTTCGGCCCTTCAGCGATCTGCTGTGGCAAGGAAGTCCGTCGCGGCTTGGACGCCGCCCGCCTTGTGGGTGATGCCGGCGGCGCGCAGGCCCATCTCGACGCCGGTCAGCGCGCCGGTGAGGGACAGCACGCCGAGGTCGCCCATGTGGCCGATGCGGAAGACGCGGTCCTCGATGCGGCCCAGGCCGTTGCCGAGGCTCATGTTGAACCTGTCTAGGATGACCTCGCGCAGCTTGTCGGCGCTTTGGCCGTCCGGCACGCGGATGGCGGTGACGCCAGGGGCGTACGCGGCTGGGTCGGCGCATTGCAGCTCCAGGCCCCAGGCGGCGGCGGCCAGGCGGGTGGCGTGGGCGTAGCGGGCGTGGCGGGCATGGAC
>CAXTXZ010000228.1:0-6434 GCA_964248015.1 uncultured Rhodopila sp.
GCTGGCGGCGCATGTAACGGCGTCAGATTTGGACGCGTGAGTTCGCTGAAAGCAGTGATGGCTTTGGCCTGATATTTTGAGGTCGTTAGCTCGTCATAAGGTATCAGGTTTGCCGCTGCTTGCGCCGGCGCGCACCACCCTCGATACTCCTGTCAGAACAGCCGCCGGTTGACCACGGCCCACAGGGGAAACGGATGATGTGGCGGATCGCTTTGTCGGTCGGATTGCTATGGCTGCTGGGCAGCACGCCATCCGAAGCCCAGCCGATGCAGACCCTGACCATCTATGTCGTCAAGAACCTGCTTGCCTCCCCCAACTTCGTGGCGCTGGAAAACGGCTACTGGGCCGAGCAGGGGCTGGACGTGCAGATGCGGCTGACCGGCAGCGGGCGCCAGGTGGTGCAGGCCTTGCAGGCCGGCGACGCGCAACTGGGGCATGTGGCGATCAGCGGCACGCTTCCCATCGCCAGGGCGGGCGGCGATCGATTGATCAGCGCGATGCCCTATTACAACGATCCGACGTTCATGGGCCGGGCCAGCGCCTATGCGATCATCGGGCGCAAGGACCGTGGCGTCGATGCCGCCAACCCGGCGTCGCTGGCCGGCAAGAAAATCGGCTTCGTGGCTGGCACCGACGAATATTACCTGCGCCAATGGTTCCGGCGGCAAAAGCTGGACATCGGCAAGAGCCAGTTGGTCAGCGTCATGGCCGAGGACATGCCTGTCACCGTCTCCCAGAGCCTGATCGACGCCGCTGTGCCCTGGGAGCCTTACGCCTCGCAGATCGTGCGCGAGCTTGGCCCAAACGCCGCCGTGCTCAGCCGGGGCGAGGCAGGCCTGATTTCCGACAATGTCGGGGTTGTCGGCAAGGAGGACTGGGTTCGCGGGCATCCCGAGGTTGTCGGGAAGTTCATCCTCGGCCTTGCCATGGCGTCGCAGTTCATTCGCGAGAACCCGCGGGACACGGCGGAGATCGTCGCCCGCACCCTGGATGGCCTGAACGTCGCCGACGCGGCCGAGGGGCTGAAGCGCATGGCCTGGGACCCCCGCATCTCCGTCTGCACGATCGAGGGCAGCATCCGCAGCGGCAACGGCCTGGCCAGGACCGGCCAGATCAAGATGAACCGTCCCTTCGTCGCCGCCGATTTCTATGACACCGCCGCCTACGACCGCCTGATGGCGACGCACAAGGAGCTGTTCGACGATCTGCCGCCGATGCCGGCCCGCCTGGAAGACTGCAAGGGCGCGCTGGACGAGTAGCATGGCGGACAAGATCAAGGTCTCCGGCTTTCGCCACTTCTTCCAGACCGAAGGCGGCCCCGTGCAGGCCACCGGCACGATCGACCTTGCCATCCAGCCCGGCGAGTTCGTCACCCTTGTCGGCCCCAGCGGCTGCGGCAAGACCACGCTGCTGAAGGCCATCGCCGGGTTCCTGGCCCCGACCGAGGGCAGCATCCTGTGCGACGGCAAGCCCGTGCAGGGGCCGGGCCGCGACCGGGGCGTCGTGTTCCAGGAGCTTGCCATACTGCCCTGGCGCACCGTCCGCCGGAACATCGCGCATGGCCTGGAGATCGCCCGCGTCGCCAAGCCCGAACGCGACGCCACGGTGCGACGGCTGATCGCGCTGATGGGGCTGGTCGGCTTCGAGGACCGCTACCCGCACGAATTGTCCGGCGGCATGCGCCAGCGAGTCGCGGTGGCCCGCACCTGGGCCGCCGAACCCGAGATCATCCTGATGGACGAACCGTTCGCCGCCGTTGACGCGATGACCCGCCTGACCTTGCAGGAGGAACTCGGCCGGCTCTGCGCCACCACCCGGAAGACCGTGTTCTTCATCACCCACAGCGTCGAGGAAGCCGTCTTCCTGGCGGACCGCGTGCTGGTCATGACCAAGCGCCCCGGCACGATCAAGGCGATGCTGGAGGTGCCGCGGGCCAACGCCGGCGGCCGTGACTGGGACAGCTTCACCGCCGACCCGGCCATGCAGACGATCGCCGGCGAGGTCATGCGCCTGGTCCACGCCGAGCGCGTCGGGTGAGGCTGATGGCGAGCGTTCGGGTGCTGCTGCCGTTCGCCGTGCTGGTCGCGTTGTGGTGGGCGATCAAGACGGGCCTGGAGGTGCCGGATACGCTGCTGGCCGCGCCTCCCGCCGTCTGGAACAGCTTTGTCCTGC
The DNA here is from genome assembly GCA_964248015.1 of uncultured Rhodopila sp. Classification (GTDB taxonomy): domain Bacteria; phylum Pseudomonadota; class Alphaproteobacteria; order Acetobacterales; family Acetobacteraceae; genus Rhodopila. The sequence goes on from CAXTXZ010000228.1 coordinate 2,173, forward strand.
TGGTGACGCACGGCATCCTGGCGGACTATGCCAGCGCCAGCCTGCGAATGATCGGGCTGGCCGCGCTGATCTCCTTCGTCCTGGGGGTGCCGCTTGGGTTTGCCATAGGAACGAACCGCCATGCCGCGCGCGCCCTGGAAGCGACCCTGCGGTTCCTGCAGGGCATCTCGGGCATCGCCTGGCTGCCCCTGGCGATCTTGTGGTTCGGCTTCACCCGGACAACGACCCTGACGATCGTGGTCTACACGCTGATCGTGCCGATCGTGTTCAACACGATGACCGGCGTTCGGGCCATCCCCGAGACCTACGCCCTGGCCCTCCGCTCGCTCGGCGCTGGGCGCCTGCGCATTTGTTAGGTCGTAACATGAGCAGCGCTGGCGCTTCGGAAGGCTGACAAGTTGCCGATCTGCCCTGGCAGGCCCGCACGGACACCGCTCGACCTGGTTGGAGAGCCGGCACAGGCCGGATGCCGGCGACTGTTAATCAGCCCTTAAGGTTTCGGGCGCATGGTTGCGTCATGATCGGATCGCGCCAAGGCCCTTTGCGTTCTGACCGCCGCGGGGTCGCGGCGGTGGAATTCGCTTTGGTCTCTTTTCCGTTTATTTTGTTTATCATGGCGGTCCTGGCCACAGCCTTTCACTTCTATTTGCAGCAGGCGCTTGACTACGCGACGCAGGCCGCCGCGCGGCAGGTGCAACTTGGCAAGGTTCCAGCGAATTACACGGCGGCGGATTTTGTCAGCAACATCTTCTGCCCTGTTTTTGGCGTGTTCCAACTCTGCGGCAACCTGTTTGCCGACCTGCGGCCGGTGACGGACTACCAGCAACTGGCGAACCCTGGCGTGGCTGACTCGCCCGACAGCATCTCAACGAGCGGCTTTGCCTTCTGCCCAGGACAACCCGGGCAACTCATGTATATGCACATCGTCTACCAGGGGCCGGCGCTCAACCTGTTCCACAGCACTGGCGGCACAATCATCGCCAACGCCGCGTTCGCCAACGAAAATCCGTATGGGGCGACGGTCGTGCCGGCCAACGGGTGCTGACGTGATCCCGCGCAACGGCCGCGCTGGCGTGGCCGGCCTTGAATTCGCGCTCGTGTCGCCGGTCTTGCTCGTCTTGTTCCTTGGCACCATCGACCTGTCCGACGCCCTGCTGACCGCCAGGCGGATGGGCCTGGCGGCAGGTTCCATCGCTGAGATCGCCACGACCAGCTCGGCCCAAACCCAGGCCCTGAACGTGCTGACGGATGTTCAAGCCTGGCAGGCGACCACCGCCGCCTTCACATTCTTTCCCGGCTGGACCGCCACAACCTCCAGAAGGACGTTTGCCATCACGTTGTCAGACGTTGTCTTCACCGCGACGCCAACCGGCTGCGCGCAGGACTGCGCCTACGCGGCGAATGTCGCATGGAGCGTCGCCAACGGCCTGGGGGTGGCGAAGCTGCGCGCCTGCGGGCCGCTCACCAAGGTGCCGAACAACAACGCGACGGACTACGGCACGCTGCCAGCCGGCGACTTCGGGCCGACCTCGCTGCTCGTCGCCGACATTTCCTATACCTTCCAGCCCTATTTCTTCGGCTTCCTGATTGGCGACATCCCCATGATGCAGTCGGCCTACGTGTCGCCCCGGGTCAACAACGCGACCGTGCTGCAGAGCGCCGGAGGGGCCGTCGTCAGCGTCAGTTGCCCGCCGCCGGCCTGATGCGCCGCGCCCTTGCGACCCGCCGCCTGGGGCGACGTGGCAGCGTTCTCCTGCTGGTGGCCCTGGCCATGGTGCCGCTGATCGGAATGGTGGCGCTGGCGATCGATTTTGGCCGGACCGCGATGGCCAAGAGCAGGCTCGACCTCGCGGCAGACACCGCCGCGCTGCTGGCGACAACGGCTGCGTCCAATGCCTGGCTGGCCGGCGACGCCAACGCTGTCCAGGAAGCCATCGCGGCGGCCCAGGCTCGGTTCCAGGCGCAGGCCGCCAACCAACCGGATGTGGCCATCGGCGCGGTGAACGTCAGCGTGACGCAGAGGTCTGGCCTGTTCACCTCCACCGTCGCCTACGCCGCGCAGGAGCCGACGACATTCGGCTGGGTGCTGGGGATCGCGGCGCTGGCGGGGAGCGGCCAGGCCCGCGCCAGCCTTTCGGTCAACCCGTTCGTCGACATCCAGATCCTGATGGACACGTCGTCGTCGATGACGCTCGCGGCAACGCCGGAGGCGACCACGGCCATGCAGAATTTGGCGCTGACCTTCAAGCCTGTTCCGCCGGCGCCCGACAATGTCAGCACATCCTGCACGTTCGCCTGCCACTGGAGCTCGACCAACGTCGACTATTACCAACTGGCGGTGCAAAACAACGTGCAACTGCGCATCACCGTGCTGCAGACGGCTGTCGCGGGCCTCATCAACACACTGAGCGGCCTTGACACGGACAACAGGTTCCAGCTTGGGCTCTACAGCTTCAACAAGCTGTTCAACGTGCTTTACCCGCTCAGCAGCGACATCGCGGGCGCCATGGCCTATCTCGCCACCATAGCGCCCGGCATCAATTTCTGCTCGGATGACGTTGCTTGCCCGGACACCTATTTCTCGAATGCAATGGCGCGGATGACGGCGGTGGACCAGGCGCTGCCGCAAGGCACGCAGGCGCCGCAACGGTTCCTTTTCCTGGTGAGCGACGGCGTTTACGACCAGTACGTGTCCGGGCAGCGGCAGATCGGCGCCTTCGACCCGGCGGATTGCGCCGCGCTGAAGGCGCTTGGGGTAACCATACTGGTGCTCTACACGCCCTACACGCCGATCCCTTCCAACAGCTACTACGTGCAGCATGTCGAGCCGACATCGACGGTCATCGTGCCCAACCTGCAAGCTTGCGCTTCTTCGCCGGCGTATTACTTCGTCGCCACGGATGCGACAGAGATCAACATGCAAATGCAGAACATGCTCCAGCTCGTGGCGCGCACGACGAGCCATCTGACCAACTAGCGGCGGAATTTGGCATAACCCTCCGCGTCACCGTTCCAATCACGCCGGGAAAGCTTGGTTGCTGGGTATCAAACTTGTCCAGGGCGTCGCACCGAATGGTGGTTGCCGCACCTTCAAGTCCGCGGGCATGGATTTGATGCCTGGCCCGTTCGCGCCGCTAATCAGGCCATCGAAGCTAAGGGCGAGTGTTGGCTATATAAATACTCATTACTAATGTAACATATAGCATAATCATGATCAACATGGGATTGCGGCCGCCAAGGGATTGTTGGCTCATCAGCGTTCACGCGGCAGGGCAATATGCCGCCGCGGACCATCCCGCCTTCCCCAATGTCCCGGGCAACGCCCAGTGGGAAACGCCGTACGCCTCCTGAGACCAAGCACTGGCATGCCATGGCGCACCGCAGTCCATTTGGGAATGCGATGCGCCACAATCCGTTGTTTTCCATGCAGATTCACGCCTCCAGGCCTTTCGGCCCGGCGATCCGCCATGGCGCCTGCCGCAGGACAGCGAATGCCCGGACCGGACACCATCCGCTTTGCCGGATCAGGATAAATGGCCCTGCCCTGTTGAAGCCGCATCAATCCGCCGGACTGATGGATTTCCCTGCCGTGGCGAGTGAGTCTGAAGCCGGGCTTGGCACGACAAACCCGATGGCGAAGTCGAAACACTTCGCGAGGCTGCCGGATTGCCTTGATAACGACAAATCGTTTCTGAACCCGATAGGTCTGCGCCAGGGCGGCATGACTGCACATGTGTCCTCGTCAGACCGCTGCAAACATCATCACGGGAACGTGAAACTACCTGCGTCAATGCCACGCATAGCCGCCTCAATGCAAGGATTTTGATGAACAATTACAGTACATCTAATTGTATGTGGGATTTTATTGCTGAAATACTATAGTAATATTTAGTAAAATGATGCTGGCGGCTGCCCGGCAACAGGCGGCCGCACACGCCGAAGGCGTTCGACAAGGGCGCCGCCTCATGCTTGGCCCCGTCGGCCTTGTCCCCGCTGCCCTGTTGACGCCCCGCGCCTGATGCTGCAACGACGCGCCGTGTTCATGCGGCAGAAACATCTCCTGGCGATCGAAGGGCTGGAACCGCCCGCGATCAGCCAGTTGCTCGACCTGGCGGACAGCTACGTGCTGCTCAACCGCTCGGGCAAGACGCAGCGCGACCTGCTGCGCGGACGCACCCTGATCAACCTGTTCTTCGAGGACAGCACGCGCACCCGCACCAGCTTCGAGCTTGCCGGCAAGCGGCTGGGCGCGGACGTCATCA
>CAXTXZ010000229.1:0-6381 GCA_964248015.1 uncultured Rhodopila sp.
TCGGCGCGCAGGGGGCGGGATGACACGACAATGGCTTGGACGGACAAGACCGTGCTTTGTGCGGCGCTGGATAGGTTGAGGACCGGCGGGATGCGGTTCGGGAGCCGCGAGAAGCTTGCTTCGCTGCCAGCCATGATGTTGTTTGGGCAAAGCATCGAACCCAAAGAAGTTTGGACGCAGAGAGCGCAGAGGGCACGCAGAGTAGATTCTGCTGCGCATGGCGCATGCTGATTGCCATGTCGGCCTGACGTTTCTCTCAAATGCCGCGATTGCCAGCAACTTGACCTTTTCGGCGCTGGCACCGAACCTTTTTGGATGTGTTTGACGGCTGCTTTGTCGGCTGAACCGATCAGCGTGGCTGGGAAACGGAATGACCCATTCGGCAAACCGGAAGATGAAAGCCTCATTGTTTTCCTGCGAACTCTGCGGTCCCTCTGCGTCGAAAGCGAAATATCCGCAGGCGCCGGCTAAGGCTTCAGCGTAGCCCTGAGCATGGCAAGAGACCATTTGCGGCGCGTCGCCAATCCGCGCTAGAGCGTCTCAGCCGACCGCAACGGAGCCGCCACAGCATGCCCGTCCTGTCCGACCGCTGGATACGCCGGATGGCCTTGGGCAACGGCATGATCGAACCGTTCGTGGAAGCCCAGAAGCGCGACGGCGTCATCAGCTACGGCCTGTCCAGCTATGGCTATGACGCCCGCATCGCCGACGAGTTCAAGATTTTCACCAACATCGACTCGGCGGTGATCGATCCGAAGAGCTTCGCCCCCGCAAGCTTCGTCGATCGCAAGACGGATGTCTGCATCATCCCGCCCAACAGCTTCGCCCTTGGCCACACCATTGAGTATTTTCGCATTCCGCGCGATGTCCTGGTCATCTGCCTCGGCAAATCGACCTATGCGCGGTGCGGCATCATCGTGAACGTCACGCCGCTGGAACCCGAGTGGGAGGGGCAGGTCACGATCGAGATCAGCAACACCACGCCGCTGCCGGCGAAGATCCACGCGCACGAAGGCATCTGCCAGTTCTTGTTCCTGCAAGGAAACGAGGACTGTGAAACCAGCTACCGCGACAAGGCCGGCAAGTACATGGGCCAGCGCGGCACGTCTTTGCCAAGGATGTAACCATTGGATCGCATTCGCATACGCGGCGGCCGGCCCTTGTCGGGCGAGATCACGATCAGCGGCGCCAAGAACGCCGCCCTGCCGCTGCTGACAGCCGGCTTGCTGACCGACGAGCGCCTGGTCCTGTCCAACGTGCCGTGCCTTGCCGACATCCAGACCATGAGCCTTTTGCTGGCGCAGCATGGCATCGCGGTGGAACCGCTCAGCAATGACGGCCGCACGTTGTCCCTCGGCGGCGCCATCACGAACACCGAGGCGCCTTATGACATCGTCCGGAAAATGCGCGCGTCCTTCCTTGTGCTGGGCCCCCTTCTGGCCCGTGTCGGCGAGGCCCGCGTTTCCCTGCCAGGAGGCTGCGGCATCGGCGCGCGTCCGATCGACCTGCACCTGAAGGGCCTTGAGCAGCTTGGCGCCCGCGTCGCGCTGGAGGGCGGCTACATCAATGCCCGAGTCGATGGCCGCCTGCGCGGCGCGACGATCGTCTTCCCGTTTGTCTCGGTCGGCGCGACCGAAAACGTGCTGATGGCCGCGACCCTGGCCGAGGGCCGAACCGTCCTGGCCAATGCCGCCCGGGAACCCGAGATCGGCGACCTTGCCGCCTGCCTCGTCTCGATGGGCGCCAGGATCGGAGGCATCGGCAGCGACAAGCTGGTCATTGAAGGCGTCGACCGTCTGCGCGGCGCGGAGCACGCCATCATCCCTGACCGGATCGAGACTGGCAGCTATGCCTGCGCCGCGGCGATTTCCGGCGGCTCGGTCTTCCTGCGTGGCGCGCGCCTGGATCACCTGGGCGCAACCGTGCGCATCCTGCGCGAGGCCGGGGTCCAGATCCAGGAGCAGCCCGACGGCGTGACCGTGCGGCGATTGAACGGGCTGCACGGCGCCGACGTGATGACGGAGCCTTACCCTGGTTTCCCAACCGACATGCAAGCGCAATACATGGCGCTGATGGCGGTGGCCGAGGGGGCGTCCATGGTGACGGAAACCATTTTTGAAAACCGGTTCATGCACGTCTCCGAACTGAACCGGATGGGCGCCAGGATCAATGTCCACGGCGCCTCGGCCATTGTGCGCGGCGTGCCGAACCTGTCGGGCGCGCCGGTGATGGCAACCGACCTGCGGGCCTCGCTGTCCCTGATCCTGGCGGGACTGGCCGCGCGGGGAGAGACCGTGGTGAACCGTGTCTATCACCTCGACCGCGGATACGAAGCGGTGGAGCAGAAGCTGGCGGCTTGCGGGGCGGATATTGAACGTTTGAAGGGCTAGCGTATCCCCTCTCAGGCCGTGCCGTGGTTCGCCATTACCTGGTCGCGCCAAAGATCACGATGGGTCATCGCGACTTGCGGCAGCGAAATCATTCACGATGGCAACAATGAGGCCTGTGCTTGTATTGGGACACGATGTCTCTTGACCTGCCAGCTTGGCCATTGGCTGGCGCTTGCTTAGCCCTTTGTTTATCTTGGTTGCTGAACAGACCGGAGCCTGACCCATGCGCCTCGATGCCATTTCGATCGGCAAGAACCCGCCCGAGGACGTGAATGTCGTGGTCGAGGTCGCGATTGGCGGCGAACCCATCAAATACGAGATGGACAAGGAGGCGGGCACCCTGGTGGTCGATCGCTTCCTTTACACCCCGATGCGTTACCCAGGTAATTATGGCTTCGTGCCGCATACTCTGTCTGATGACGGCGACCCGATCGATGTGCTGGTCGCCAACACCCGCCCCATCATACCCGGCGCGGTGATCAACGTGCGCCCGGTCGGCGTGCTGCGGATGGAGGATGACGGCGGCGGCGACGAAAAGATCATCGCTGTGCCGTCAGCCAAGCTGACGCAGCGCTACGTCAACGTGCATAACTACTCGGACCTGCCGTCAATCACGCTGGAGCAGATCCAGCACTTTTTCGAGCACTACAAGGATCTGGAACCTGGTAAATGGGTCAAGGTCATGGGTTGGGGCGACGCAGGGGAAGCCAGGAAACTGATCATGGAGGCAGTTCAGCGGGCAAAGGGAAAATAGCCGTCTTTCGCGGGGCTGCGACAGCCGGAGGACGGACCCAGGATGGTCAGTCTTCCTTGTAGCCTGCCTCTGGAATGCCTTGTTCGTTTTCATAATATTTGTAGGGCAGGAATTTGCCGGACATGGTCATCTTGACCCGGTCGCCCTTTGGGTTTGCTTCCCGCTCGATCCGCATGTCGAAGTCGATCGCTGACATGATGCCGTCACCGAATTCCTCCTCGATCAGGGCCTTCCAGGCCGGGCCGTTGACCATCACGAGTTCAAAAAGCCGATAAAGCAGCGGATCGGTTGGTGGCATCGGCGTGCCACGGTAAGGAACCTCGTTCAGCATTCGCTCTTCGTTGGCGCTCAAGCCAAACAAGGTGGCCGCTTTGGCCGCGAGCGGCTTGACCAACTTCATCTGGCCAAGCAGGGCGCCGACAACCAGGACCTCCGACACGCCGCCGATGCCGGAGCAGATGTATTTCCAGCTCCACCCCTTCTCCCGCTTGATATCGAGGATTTTTTCCGTCAGCTCGGCTCGGGTCATCACGTTCTCCGTTGATGCCCGATCTTATCCGCAACCCCATCGCCGTATAGACAGATTGACAGGCTTGGCCGATCAAGAACCGTTGGGCGGTTCAGTCGTCCAGGAAGCTTCGCAGCTTCCGGCTGCGGCTTGGGTGCTTCAGCTTGCGCAGCGCCTTCGCCTCGATCTGGCGGATGCGTTCGCGGGTCACGTTGAACTGCTGGCCAACCTCCTCCAGCGTGTGGTCGGTGTTCATGCCGATGCCGAAACGCATGCGCAGCACGCGTTCCTCACGCGGCGTCAGGGAGGAAAGCACGCGCGTGGTGGCTTCGCGAAGGTTGGCCTGGATTGCGGCGTCCAACGGGATGACTGCCGCCTTGTCCTCGATGAAGTCGCCCAGGTGAGAATCTTCCTCGTCGCCGATCGGCGTTTCCAGGCTGATCGGCTCCTTGGCGATCTTCAGGACCTTGCGGACTTTTTCCAGGGGCATGCCGAGCTTGTCGGCGAGTTCCTCGGGGGCGGGTTCGCGGCCGATTTCGTGCAGCATCTGGCGGCTGGTCCGCACCAGCTTGTTGATCGTCTCGATCATGTGGACAGGAATTCGGATCGTCCGTGCCTGATCGGCGATGCTGCGGGTGATGGCCTGCCGGATCCACCATGTCGCATAGGTCGAGAACTTGTAGCCGCGGCGATACTCGAATTTATCGACCGCTTTCATCAGGCCGATGTTGCCTTCCTGGATAAGATCCAGGAATTGCAGGCCGCGATTGGTGTATTTTTTCGCAATCGATATGACGAGGCGAAGGTTCGCCTCGATCATTTCCTTCTTGGCCCGAGCGCTGTCCCGCTCGCCGCGGGAGACCGTCATGTAGACGCGGCGGAATTCGGCGATGGGCAAGCTGGCGTCCGTCGCGACCGATGAGATTTGCGCCCGTACCTTGGCGATGTCCTCCGGGTGCTTGCCGACGAACTGCTTCCAGCCCTTGCCGGGCAGCCGGCCGACCTTCTCCAGCCAGTTGGGATCAAGTTCCTGGCCACGATAGTACTTCAGGAACTCCTCACGGTTGACCTTGCAGCCTTCGGCCATACGCATGAGCTGGCCTTCCAGGGTCGTCAGCCGTTGGTTCAACAGCTTGAGCTGGCTGACCAGTTCCTCGATGCGGTTGTTGTGCAGGCGCACTTGGCCAACCTTCTCGACAAGCTCCTCGCGGGTCTTTTCGTAGCCCTTCTCGGAGCGTGAGTTCATCTCCTCGCCGCTGGTGATCGTTTCCAGGCGGCGGTGCTGCATCTTGTGCAGCTTTTTGTACAGGCTTTCGATTTCCTCGAAGTTCGCGAGCACCTCTGGCTTGAGTTTCTCTTCCAACGCCGAAAGCGACATGCTGGGGCCGCCGTCCTCATCGTCAGTGTCCATGTCGTCATTGGCGGCGAAACCGTCAGGCGGCGCCTCGGCGGCATCGACAGCATCCACCGCGGGCGCGCCCGCGCCATCGGTGGCTTCCAGGTCCACAATGTCTCGCAGCAGCATGCGGGCGGCCTTGAGCTGCTCGTGCCAGGTGATGATGGCCTTGAACGTCAGCGGGCTTTCGCACAGCCCGTTGATCATCATGTCGCGGCCGGCCTCGATCCGCTTGGCGATGGCGATCTCACCCTCGCGCGACAGCAACTCGACGCTGCCCATCTCGCGCAGGTACATGCGGACGGGATCATCGGTGCGGCCCAGGCTGGCTTCGTCAACGTTGCCGGACTGTTCTTCCGCTTCCTCCTCATCGGCCTTTTCGGCTTTGGCGACCGGCAGCTCGCCTTCCTCGTTTTCCTCCGCTTCGACGACCTGAATGCCCATTTCAGAAAAATTGGCCATCACATCTTCGATTTGCTCGGAGCTGTTCTGGTCAGGCGGCAGGATGGCGTTCAACTCGTCAAACGTGATGTAGCCACGCTCCTTGCCCTTGGCGACCAGCCGCTTGACGGCAACCGTCTGCACGTCAAGCAATGTTGTTTCGACATCCTGTTCCGCCGTGGCAGTGTCGCCAGCGGCCATGGGCTTTGTGGCCATCGCTCAGGGCTCTCCTTCATCCAACGGGCCAGTGTCGGCAAACGCCGTGGCTCCGTTCCTGTCGTGAATTAAAAATCTGATCCCAATTGCCCGACGCCATCGGGTTCACCGCTGCGCACCTTGTCAAAAGCCTCAACCAAAGCCCGCAAGCGCCGTTCGGTGTCGGCTGTCAGGTTACGGTCTGCGTCTGCTCTTGCCAAAGCGACTTCCTCTCGTAATTGTTCAACATTGAGGAAGCCGAAGATGTGCCACCACCCCGCCTCCGCTTCGGCTGGCATTGCTTCCAACTTGGCGCACGCCGGAAGAGGCATATTTTCCTCTGCCAGCACATACGCGACATCACGTTCAAATCCAGATTTGCTGAGGTGGTTTATCAGGTCAGCAGAGTCAAGGGTTTCGGCTGATTCCGCCCAGGTCCCCACCGCGTTGCGCAAATGCGTCAGGCGGGCGTCAAGCGGCAGCGCGCCATAGGCTTGGGAGACATCACGCAACAGCGCTGGATGCCGCAGCACAATCGCGGTCAAGAGGCGGAGGCGCTCCGATGAGGTATCATCCTGATGCAGCAGCGGCCGCGGGAAACGTAGGCTCGGGGCCGGCACCCCCTGTCTCCCGTGCCGGGAGGACAACGCACGCTTCGCCTGTGCCGGGAAAGGACGCTGCCGGCTGGCGAAAAACC